>CANRCJ010000011.1 GCA_947629105.1 uncultured Clostridia bacterium
TAACACTACATGTGTGTGTGTGTGTGTGTGTGTGTGTGTGTGTACAGTTTCAAGGGTTTCAGCGTTTGGTTGTACCTTTTTCATCTTCTATTTCAACTTCCTTTTTACTATATTTTTACTCTAACTTTACTTCTTTCATTTTATTTTAGCACCTTTATTTTTCTTATTCAACACATTTTAGGTTACATTTATGTTACAATTGTGTTACAAAAATCATATTAAAAATGAACTGAGCTCAAAAGTTAGACACTTTTTGGGCTCAGTTCAAAATCTTACACCTTATTTTATTCCTTCAATTTTTCTTCTTTATATCTTATATAGTCTAGAATTAATAGCTTAATTATCGCAACTATTGGAACAGCTAAGAACATTCCAATAATTCCGAAGTATGATCCAATTAATGTTACTGAAAAAATTATTAGTATTGGACTGATTTTTAAAGAAGTACCTGTTATCTTAGGATTAATTATGTTTGCATCAATTTGTTGAATTATTATAACTATAATTGCCATCCATATTGCTTGTGAAATTCCTCCTGTTAATAGTGTAATTATTATTGCAATAACAACTCCTATAATTGCTCCTAGATATGGTATTAGGTTAAATAGTCCTATCATAAATCCAAGTAATACTGCATATTTTACTTTAAGTACTGACATTGCGATTGACGTTAATATTCCCACAACAATTCCATCTAATAATTGGCTAGATATAAATCTAAAGAAAATTGCATTTGATTCTCTAAAGTATTTTCCTATTGTTTGATATACATTGTTATTAAATATTACACCACATAACCTTTTTGCAAATTCTACAATTTCTGTTCTTTCTGCTAAAAGATAAATTGATACTATTATCGTTACAAATATATCAAATATGGTTGTTGCAAATCCTATTATACCTTTTGCATATTCTGTTAATTTTTCTATATTAAAATAATCTGCTATATTTATTGTATTTAAGCTTTCTATTATTGGGCTCAAGTTTTGTTTGCTGAATATTGAGTCCTCTGGAAGTTCTTCTAATTTCTGCATTGCTGTATTATAGTAATCAGGAAGTGCACTTGCAAGTTCTGATACGCTTTCATATACACTTGGCACGATAAATTCAATTATTCCAGCGATTATAAAAAACGCAATCAAATATACAATAAATATCGAAACCCATCTTGCCCTTTTTCTTACAAATTTAGATTTTGACTTTTTTAATGATGTTTCTATTTTTCTACATGGTAAGTAAAACAAGTATGCAAGAAGTAGCGCCATAAAGAATGGCATTAAAACTTTGAAAAGTCCACCTATCCATGCAGTTATATCTGCAAAGTTATCAAGTAGCTTGTATATACATATTGCAATTATTATGAATACAAAAAGCACTATCCACCTTTTCCATTCCTGTGTTTCGTTTTTCATTTAATTAATTCATCCCTTTCACTTTTATAAAATCCGTTTTTAGATTCCTTTTAATTATATCTTCTTATATTTTTATGTCAAGTCCTATTGGACAATGGTCACTACCGAATATTTTATCATAAATATATGCTTCTTGTATAGTCTTTTCTATTGATTTTGACACTATAAAGTAATCAATTCTCCAGCCAATATTCTTTTCTCTTGCAGATGCAAAATATGACCACCATGTATATGCATCTGTTTTATCTGGATACAAATATCTATATGTATCAGTAAATCCTGCATTTAAAAGTTCTGTCATTTTATTTCTTTCCTCATCAGTAAACCCTGCATTTCCTCTATTCGTCTTTGGATTCTTTAGGTCTATTTCATTATGAGCAACATTCAAATCTCCACAAAGTATTACAGGCTTTTTGCTGTCTAATTTTTTTAAATACTGTCTAAAATCATCTTCCCAAACTTGTCTATAATCTAATCTTTCTAATTCTCTTTTAGAGTTTGGTGTATAACAATTCACTAAGTAAAATTTATCAAACTCTAGAGTAATTACTCTTCCCTCTTGGTCGTGCTCCTCTATTCCAATTCCGTAATTCACACTTAGTGGCTTTATTTTAGTAAATATAGCCGTACCTGAATATCCTTTTTTTATAGCACTATTAAAATACATTTCATATCCTTTTGCAAAATCTATTTCAAGCTGTCCCTCTTGCATTTTTGTTTCTTGAATGCAAAATATATCTGCATCTATATCTTTAAAGAACTCCTTAAATCCTTTATTTATAACTGCTCTTAGACCATTTACGTTCCACGATATTAGTTTCATTATTACCTTTCCTTTCTGTTTATTTATTATCTATTAACCATATAATAAACCTACAAAGAGAGTAAGGAAAGCCTTACTCTCTAATTTTCTTTATACTTCATATATATAACATTCTAGGTTTCTTCTACCAAATTTTATACATTCGTTGTACGTATTCATATATACATCCAACTTATTATTTGAAATTGCTCCGCCTCTATCTTGTACTACAAACCATCCGCCGTTTGGTTTATTTGCAAAATATATATATTATTGTTCCAATTGGATAAGCTTTTCCTGCTGCAACTGTATACCATGCTGATGCTCTAGCTCCACTAGATGTTATTCCATAAGATGGAGAAGATGGGCTTTTACCACATGTTGAAGCTGTATATGCTGATGCATTTAATGTCTTTTTTATTGGTGTAATTCCTTTAACCTTACTTGCTAATCCTCCACTATTTTTAGCAGAAGCAGGAACTTCATTTGCAACATTACTAGCTGTATTAGTCTTATTGTTTGTTGTTGCTTTTCTTGTAGTAACCTTTGTAATCTGTACTACTTTAGTTCTTGGTTCTTTTATTACTTCTTCTTTTATTACCGTTCTTTGTATCTCTATATCATTTTGATATTTTACCTTATATGTTACCCTCTTTAGTCCTACTTTTCCTTCTTGTATTGTTCTTGTATCATTTGATTCATCTAGATTTAAAGGATTTCTTGTCTCTGTTTCATAAGGTATTTCCTCTTCTTCTTGGACTATCTTTTCAACTACTGTATTATACGCACTTAAAAGTTCATCTAGATGTATATCTTCGCCTTCCTCTGCAAGTGAAGCAACCACTGCTGCATCTTGTGTTATTCCTGTAATTACTATTCTAGAATAATTATCAGTTATCTCTGAATCTAGATTAGGAACTACATTTTCCTCTGGTAAGACAACTATATGGTTGTCTTCTAATATATCTGCAACTACTGTTTTAGTAGTCAACACTTCAATCTCACAATTATCTGAAAGAACAATCTTAACATTATGAACATCCGAGCTCGCTGCAAGTACACCTACACTCAAAGCAAAAATTGTAATTATAGTGATAAGTGCAATTCTCGTTACGGACAATGAGGCTTGTTCACTTTTTATCATAAGAATAACTCCTCCTTATTTTTAACAATTGAATTATACTATTTATTAGTATATTTGTCAAATTTTTGTAATATTTTTGTTTTCCTTGCGTTCTAGGGATTTAAGGCTTTTCACAAAAATTTCACAAAAAATTTTTAGGCTTGTTTTATACATTATATGTGGGAATTTCTGGTTTTAGAACAAAAAAAATAAAAGAAAAAATAATTTTTTCTTTTATACGATTTTATCAAATTTGAATGTCTTTTCTAGCTTTTCTTCTAGATAAACCTTAGCAATCAGCCTTAATTCTTCTATTGAAGATTCTGGTATGCTAAACGAGAAAAGTTTTTTTGCAGGTGCCATTATTATGTATTTAATGGCGTAAAGTGTTGCTTCCGATACCCTTATGACACTTTTATCTATTTTTGAACATGACTCACATTTCATTCCATTATTTTTAATGCTAAAGTGAGTTAAGTTTTCTTTGCTTCCACAATTTACACATTCGGTAACAGTTGGCAAAAATCCGTATTAACGATAAAAGTCTTAGTTTAAATATAGCAAGTATTAATTCCTTATCAATATCCGTTTCTGATATTGTATATATTGTATTTAACAATAGCTGTAAAATGTTATATGATACATCATTTTCATTTGTTACATCCTCAACTATTTTTGCAATATGGGCTGCATATTGCAATTTATCTAAATCTGTTCTTACATTATAAAAGACTTCGATAGGCTCCACTGAATTAATGTGGTATGTTCCACCATTGCCTTTATACAAAACATATTCGCCGAAGCACAAGAATCCGTGTTCCAGCGAGCATACTGCTACTTGGTCGTCTTGCTCCTTTTGCAGCACATGATATTTTGCCGAAGGTCTGGGGTAAGCATTGTGAGCATCTTATCGAAGTCTCCCATATTACTTTCTCTTAAAATAATCGCTTTCGTTTTTATAATTCCCATTTTGTTCCTCTGTCATATTTTCTTCTATATTCTTCGTTTCTATAAATTCTAAGAAAGTATTAATATCTCCTGTTTTCTTAAAAGCATTCCATGCCATTTTACTTATCATAAGCAAATCATCTCCATTTTGTCTACTGTATTTCTTTTAATATTTTGCGTTTTTTTGGTTTATTTATACTTTAATCTAGTTATCAATTTTAAATTTTTTAATAATTGAATCTTCGTTTAGCCAATCTTTACTAACCTTTACCCAGGTTTTTAAATTAACTTTTTCTCCTAGAATTTTTTCTAAATCTTCTCTTGCGTACATTCCAATTTGTTTTAACTTGCTTCCTTTTCTACCAATTATTATTCCCTTATGCGAATCCTTTTGGCAATATATTGTTGCATCAATATTAAATATTGGTTCATTCTCCATAGTTTTGCCTTTTTTTAGTCTATCTACTTCTACATAAATTCCATGTGGCACTTCGTCATCTAATAATTTTAATGCTTTCTCTCTTATTGTTTCTTCTACTATACTTTTTACAGTCTGATCTGTATAAACATTTTCTTCGTAATACTTTGGTCCATAATCTAAACAATTTTCTATTTCATCTAATAATTCCTCTGTTTTATCTTTATTAATTGCAGATATTGGAACTACGGCTTCAAAATCATATGCTTTTGAATACAAATCAATTAATTCTAGCAACTCTTCTTTTTTAACTAAATCTATTTTGTTTATTACAAGTATTGTCTTTTTCTTTGCTTCTTTTATTTTGGCTAATATAAAACTATCGCCTCTACCTATATCTATACTTGTTGCCTCTATTACAAAAAGTATTAAATCTGCATCCTTTGCAGAAGTAAAAGCTGTCTCTATCATAATATTACCAAGTTTTGTTTTTGGTTTATGAATTCCTGGTGTATCCAAAAATATTATCTGAGAATTTTCTCTATTAACTATTCCTTTTATTTGAGTTCTTGTCGTTTGCGTTTTGTTTGTAATTACTGCAACTTTTTCCCCTATTAAAGAATTCAACAATGTTGATTTTCCGCACATTGGTTCTTCCTAAAATTGCAACAAAACCCGATTTAAAATTATTCATATTTTTTATTCCTCACCAAAAGTTATTTCCATTGAAGGAGGTACAATTTGTATATATGTGTTTCCGTCATTTACCTTAATCTCGTTTCCATCTAGGTCATTATATACTGTTCTTCCTGCTCTTGTTTCTTTTAAGCATTTTATTTGAATTGCTCTACCATTTGTTATATAGTATCCATCTAAGTTTCCTATATTTTCGATCTCTTGTCTTCCATAGCCGTTCTCTTCATCAGTTGTATAGTTATTTGCAAATGTTATAATTATGTTTTTAGTTGTTAAAGTTTCGCCTGTTAACCAATCTTTTGCAATTTTTCCACCTGCATATCTTTCATATCTTTCTGTTTCTGCATTATATACAAATTTAACTTTTGTTGATTTATATGGGATATCTACCGTATTTGCTATTCTTCCATCTTCTAATGTAACAGGATCTGTTACATAGTTTAATACATTTCTTTCCTTTGTTGTTGTTCTATATTTTTTTGAATTTGCATAATCCCAAATTTGTTTTATTCCAGTTAAAGCATTATGTGGAGCTTTCTTTTTTGATGTTCTCCAAAATACTCCCTTTGGGGATAATATTCCGTTTTCATTTTCCATATTTAGTTTCTCAACATCTGCTAGTGCTCTATCACTTCCACCATAGTGTACAAATATACTGTCATTTTCTAAAGCGTAATCTATAAAGCAAGGTCTAGCACTTCTTGTTGGACCTATTGTTTCTACATTTGCTTTTTTATACACTGCCATAAATCTTGTAAGACTTCCTTCAACATAAGCTTCATATACAAGCATTGCATCATTTAATCCTGTTTGAGGAACTGCATCTCCAACATTGTCTATCATTACTGCAATAGTTCTTTCATCACCTGCATACATACTCTTTGGTTCTTCTTTATCGTCTAATACAACTGTCATTAATGAATTGGGGTCATCAGATGCTGCTAAATCTTCAGAGCTTTCATTCTTAATAAAAAATTTCATTCCAAGCAAAACACCACATGCGATTATTACAACTACAAGTAAACCTATCAATAATTTAGTTTTCATACTTTACACCATCCTCTTTTAGATTTGTAAGTCTAGTTTTTTAAGAACTTCTTCTTCCTTTGCTCTCATCTTTTTCTTGTCTTCCTCTATCATATGGTCATATCCCATAAGATGATAGAAGCCATGTACTAACATATACGCAAATTCTCTTTCCTCTGAGTGTTCATACTCCACAGCTTGTCTTTTTACAACCGGCATACACACAATTATATCTCCTAGTACTTCTTCTCTTTTTTTTGCTTCATTAATTTCTGAAGGTTCAAACATAGGAAAGGATAATACATCTGTTGGTTTATCCATCTTTCTATATTCATTATTTATTTTTTGTATGTTTTCCTCATCTGTAAGTATGATGCTTATATAAATTTTGTAGTCATATAAATCTTCCTGTTTAAAGCAAGCCTCAATTACTTTGTTTACTATATCTTCATACTCTTTGTTCTCTTCTATTCCTAAATACGAAACTTCTGCTAAATTCCTCATACTCTTACTTTCCTTTTTGTGTAATTTTCTCCCTTACTATATGAATTCTTGATTTTTCTAATTGCTCCATATTCTGTAAGCTTGTCCTTATAGAATCTTATTATATGTTTATTTTGAAGATTATTTTCTATTTTCTTAAGTTCATCCTTGATGAATAAAATCTCTTTTTGAACTTGTCCTTCTAATGTATTTTTATCAATCTTAGTATATTCATCCCAAAATTTTTTGTAGTTTTCTTTATCTTGTGGATTTTCCCAATAAATTTTAGTAGATAAAACTCTTACATTATAGTCTTCAATAAGTGTAATTAGTGTATCATAAGCACTTTGTTTCTTTTTATCTGTTTTGCTACTTATTATTGTGTGTCTTGCTTCTTTGATAAGCTTGTTATAGCATTGCTCAGCTACAACTAAAGGCACACTATGAGTAAATAGTTTTCTGCTAATTGCAAGTAAATACATTCTTTTTTCAATCTTATCTCTTGTGTCAAGTTTTCCAACTTGGAAATTATCGAATTTCTCATATTCTTCAAGAATGTCATTATATTTTTCCTTGCCATCTATTTCCATCTTTATTGGTAGAATATTGCTAACATAATCATCTAATGTATCAAATATACTTTCATATACACTATCTTTCTCGAGTATACTTGCTGATATTTTATCTGCAAGTTGTATTGAATAGTTTTTAAGTATTCCTTTATATATTCCTTCCATTTTCGATACATAAAATGGATTATATTTAGCAATAACTTTATTCTTGTTGTCATTTTTTAATGATATGTAGTCAAGGTCAAGTAAATATTTTTGTTTTCTATATTTGTATTCTAGATATTGTGTTTCTTTCAAATGTATAACTGTATAATATTTAGAAAGTGCTTCCTCTTCAAACTGTGTAGCTGTCCTTGCCTTTACTTTTTTATATATAGAATCCATAACATATTTATCAATAGATTCTAAGTAAAGTATAAAGGCATCCTCATACTTCTTTTGAAGTGACTCTTCCTTCTCTTTATCTTCATTATTTGTATATATCTCGTAATTTTTAAGCACACTATTTCTTTTTATTGTAATTAGCATGCCATTAATTCCAATTTTAGTTGGTATAAGCAACTTACTTATTGTAGTAGAAATTTTTGAAAAAAAAGCTCCATCTGTTCTTGCGACTCTTAAACCTCTTTCTTCCATGGTACTCCTCCTTATTAATATACTATCTTCTCTTCAGTTCCGATTTTTTCTAATACTTCATATATGACTTCTACTTCAACACTGTCTTTTTCTTCATGAGTGTTTATTTGTATATTTTTTATATTATCTTTATTCTCAATTTCTTCGGATAATTCAGTTTTAAGCTTTTCTATTAATTTTTCTTTTGCTTCTTCTAGACTTAAATTTATTTCTTTCTCTTGTAATTCATAATATGTAGAAATCCCTAAGGTTATCGGTAAATAAAAATCAGAAAATAACTTTAATTTTTTCTCTTCATTTATTGTATCATATTTTTCAAATTTTGGAAGAGTTTTGTACAAATTTATTTTAAAATTATTTAATTTTATATCATACTTTTTTTCTTCGTTTTCCGTTTTCACTAGGGATACTTGCTTTAGGTTCATTTTTTCTTTTTTACTATACCATACCTTTGCATCTATATCACCTGCTGCATGAACATATCTTACCCCAGTATACTTTCCTTCCATCCATCCGCCAATTAAGATTGTGCCATCTGTTACAATATCTCCGTACATTTACAAGTATAGTACCTGTTTTAGCTGTGATTTTAGTGATTTGCGCTTGTTTTTTTGAAACAATATTGCAATACTCATTTGCATCTATAATTTCTGGTTTTTTAGTTGTTTCTACAACTTTAACAATTACATTCGTTCCATTTAAGTCTATGTTCATCCATGCTATATCATCTCTTGCAAGCCTTAATGTGTTTATGATATCTGATGTATCTATCTTTGATTTAAGAGTTCCAACTGTTAACCCAGTTTCTGCAAGCTGATTTAAGAATTCATCTTCTGGGATACTAATTAATCCTTCTATTTGTATATTCCAAATATATTTTGATGAGACAAACATCAAGATTGCTATAACAACTAAGAGTATGAAAAATATCTTTCTCTTTCTATATCTGTTCATTAAAAATGGTAGTCCTCTTTTTTGTTCTAGCTTCATTTTACACTTGGTCTTTCTAGCTACTTCTTTGAGTCTCTTAAATTCTTGCACACCGACATTTGCACGCATGTATGTAGACTTATCCCTTTTCACATTCCACAAAAGAATACCCTTACTTAAGCAGGTATTTATAAATCTTTCAATATAATATCCCTCAACAGATATATTTACGTATCCCAATATGTATCGTAATAAAATCTTAAATATCAAGTTTTTTCACCTACTATTCATTAGCTTCAAAATCAATAGAATCAATTTGCCCTGTTATCATAATGTCATCTTTATTCATTTGAATTAACTTTAAACCAAATCCATTTATATTTATTGCTCCAATATGAGTATTAATTTTGATAAATATCTCTTCATACTCAAGTATGTTTTTGTAATTTTCTATTACAAGTTCTTCAAAACCAAGTATAGTTATCTTTGGCTTATTTGTTGTAATTTCTTCTGGCATTTCTAGAAATTCATTTATCTTATTCAATCTGTTCTTCACTTGTCTTACCTCTCTATCTTTACAGTATATTTAATGTATATTTCTAATCTTTTAAATTAATACATGTTAATTTTTTCTTAATATTTAATATAGATAACTTTCACACTTAGTTCACACAATGGACAAAATTGATTGGTATATTGTAAGTACACTAAAACAATAGTGAAAAACATCCCCTTTTATTTTTTATTTTGGGAAGCTTCAGAAAAAGCTTCCTTTTTTATTTATATTTGTCCTAAATAGTATATTTTTTAAGCCTGGACATAACTGGAAAATTCCAGTTATGTCCAGGCTTTTTTTATAATGTTACATATTCTGCAATGTTCTTTGCCGCTTCTCTTCCCGACCTTGAAGCCCATGCAACTGTTGACTTTTCCCCAATTAAGTCACCTGCAGCAAATACTTTTTTTCTTGATGTCATTTGCATATCATCTACTTTTATATATCCTCTATCAGTTTTTTCTAATTTTATCTTATCTAAGATGTCATCTTGAGTTTTAGAGCCAAGTGCCATAATGACATAGTCCAAATCCATAAAATAATTGCTTCCTTCAATATTTACAGGCTTTTCTCTATCTCCCTCTACTTTCACAAGCTCTGTTTTAATACATTCTACTTTTTCTACTTTTCTGTTGCCTAAAATTCTCACTATATTATTTTGGAATAGGAATTCAACTCCTTCATTTATCGCATCTTCTACCTCTTCATCTTCTGCAGGCATTTGTGCTCTTCCTCTTCTATATATAACATAAACCTTCTTAGCATTCTTCCTATTAATTGTTCTTGCAACATCCATAGCAGTATTTCCTCCGCCAATAACGGCAACTGTCTTTCCCGTGAAATCTGGATAATTTCCATTTTCTAGGAGTTCATTTCCGCCATACACTCCATCCAACTCTTCTCCTATAATATTCATCTTTGTAGAAATATTTGCTCCAAAGGAAAGTAAGACTGCATCATATTCTTTCTCTAGTTCGTCAAGTGATAAATTTTTTCCGAGTTCTTTTCCTAATACCACATTAACACCTAAGTTTAAAACTTTTTGTATTGTTTCTTTTATTGTCCTTCTTGGTAACCTAAAATCCGGTATTCCATGTACTAAAAGTCCGCCTAATTTTTCATATTTTTCAAATATTGTTACATCAAATCCTCTTCTTGCAAGATATGCAGATGCAGTAATTCCTGCAGGTCCTCCACCAACTATTGCGATTTTCTTATTATTTTTCTTCTTTTCTATCTCTTCAATTTTCCAGCCTTCTTCAATAGCCATATCTCCTATAAAAGCTTCAAGTTTTCCAATATTTACTGCTTTTCCTTTAATGCCTTTTACACATGAGCCCTGGCATTGTTTAACATGAGGACAAATCCTGCCACATACAGGTCCAAGAACTGTTGTATCAAGCAAGCTTTCATACGCCTTCTTATATTCTCCAATTTTTATGTATCTGATAAATTCTGTTATGTCGTTTGTAAGTGGGCATCCGTTTCTGCAAGGCTTAGTCTTACAGCTCAAGCATTCGCTTGCAAGTTTTTTTGCTTCGTCTTCGTCCATTTCTACTTCTCATCTCCATTTACTATTTTATCTAATTTCGATTTTGCTTCCTTTAAATCATTCCAAAAGTCAATCTTCTTAACCTCATCTCTAAGAAGTGCTGCTGGATGCCACGTTGGCATATATAATATTCCATTATCTTCAAACCAATTTCCTCTATCTTTAGTTATCCCATGTTCTTCTCCTAGGATATTTTTTAAAGCTATGCTTCCCAAAAGAACAATTATCTTAGGTTTTACTAATTCTATTTGGCTCTTTAAATAATCTATACAAGCATTTGCTTCATCTGCTTCCGGGTTTCTATTCTGTGGAGGTCTGCATTTGACAACATTTGCAATATATACCTCTTCTCTATTTATCCCTAATCCGAGCAAAAGCTTGATTCATAAGCTTACCCGCCTTTCCAACAAAAGGCTCTCCTTGTGCATCTTCGTCTGCTCCTGGTCCTTCGCCTATAAACATAAGTCTCGCATCTCTTTTTCCTACTCCAAATACAATATTGTTCCTTGTTTTACATAGCTTACATTTATTACAATCTTTTATTCCATTTTCTAGTTCTTCCCAAGTTTCATACATGTGATAATCTCATTCCTTCCTAAAAGTAAAAGCTAAGTTTTTTTATTCAACACAGTCTTCAACAAGTTTTATCTTATCTACATCATTTGTATCTATTCTTGCTTTTGTACCAATAGGTATAACAGTTTTAAATGTACCATGTCCGAAATTATCTGACTTTATTATTGGTATGTTAGTTTTATCCAAAACATCCATAACTATTTTTTCAAGTGTTATTCCACTTTCGTGTTCATAGTTTCCTATCCATATTCCCTTTATCTTTTCAAACACGCCATTTTGCTTCATTTTATATAAATAATTACTTATCATTCCTGGAGGGCTTTCAAATCCTAAGTCCTCTATAAATAATATCTTGTCCTCAACGCTTGCTGTATATTTCCCAGTTATTAAATTTGAAAATAGCGAAAGATTTCCTCCAACAAGCTTTCCTTCTGCTGTTCCTGAATTAATTACCTTAAACTTATCACACTTTTTTCCAAGGCTTAAATCTTTATCTATAAATCTTTTTATAACTTCCTTATAGCCATAATCTGTTTCTTCATCAGAAAGTGACTTAAAATTTGGTCCATGAAATGTTACAAGCCCTGTTTTTGCACTTATTATATTTATAAGTGAAGTTGGGTCACTATATCCACATATTATCTTTGGATTATTCTTAATTAAATCAAAGTCTAAATAATCAAATACTGAATTGCAGTTATATCCTCCCATAGCACAAAATATTGCATTTATACTTTTATCTCTAAACATCTCATTTATATCTTCTGCTTTATTCTTTGCTGTTTCACCATATCCGAGTTGGGTTATTGAATGCATGCTTTGCATATTTGACACTAATTCCTAACTCTTCAAATTTTTTGGCAGATTTATATATTTCTTCTATTGCATTACCTACTATTGGCTCTGATTGTGCAATTACTCCGTATAGTATCTCCTTTTTTTAGTGCCTTTGGTTTCAATATTCCATCATTCCTTTTTTATTAATTTACATGGATAATCTTAATTTTTAGATTTTCTCTTTAGTTCTGCTAATTCTCTATATTTAATAATTGCATCACGTTGCAAATCACTTGAAAGTTCATAGAAATGATTCTTCAAAAATTCAACTCTACCTTCTCTAAAAGCAAGCTCTAAAATTTTGCCTTTTAATACAATATTTTCAATATTGTCATAATTTTCTGTTAAGAAATCTACATTTCTTGCATCTAACTCTCTATAGACAATTTTTTCTTTAAATCCACCATTTTCAAGAGTAATAAAAAATCTATGTGTCAATTCTTTATTACCATTGTTGTATTCTTTGAGTAATATATCATCACGAATAAGTTCGTCTATTCTATTCAAATATTTTTCAATAAAGCTTATATCATCTCCGTTTTCATGCATTTCTTGTATTGCTTCACTTCTTAGTCCAAGATCCATTGCATTAAAATATTGTTCAAATTTTGCAAAATCTCCTGACTTGAAATAGTTCTTCAAGGTTTCTTTTGCTTCATTCTCTCCTTTTATTTCTTTAGCCTTTTCAGCTTGGGCATCCAAATATTTCCTTTGTAATGAACTTAATTCCCTTTTATATTTCATTGCAAATTCAATATTGCCATCACTTAAAGCAAGTGATATTATTCTGTTTCTTGTCTCCTTATCTATGTCATCAAAAAACTTCTCTACAAATTCAATATTTCCTTGCTTATAACTGTCTATCGCTCTAGCTTCTAAGTCAATATAGTAATTCTCTTTACCAATTGAGTCTAGTCCATATTCATATACAAAAGCTCCTGTATAAGATATATTTAGTTTAGTTTCTTTTACAAGGTCTCTATACTTCCAAATATTCTCTTTAAGGCTTGTTAAATCGTAATCCACTATCTGTCTTAATTTCTTAACTTCTTTTACCTTCTTTACTGGTTTTCCTTGTAGCATATCTAAATATAAATTTTTAGCAAAGCCTTTTAGAACATCTGGGCAAATATTCTGCTTAACTCTTCCCATATAATCTTCTGGGAGGTTTTTACTTTCATACTCAATATATTCATTATCATTTTGGAATTTTCCAAATACATTACATCCTCTAAAATCACAATTTTTTATATTAGCCTTTCTCTCTGTTCCATCTTCTGAGCAAATATTTGGATTCATAGTGGCCAAATTGATAGTACAATTCGTATCTCTAAGGTTTATTTTTGTTTTTACAAATATTTCTTTTCCAGTCTTTCTAGTTCTTGTAAGTCCTGGAATAAACATATGTAAATACACATCTTTTAAATCCTCTCCACGCAAATCCATTGGAGGAAGTTCAATATAAAATAAATCTTTATCAACATTTGCTTTCTTTAAACACTCATCTCTAAAAGAAATGGCATACTTAAAAGCTTCCTTTGATTCAAGCTTTTCGAATTCTTCCCACTCCAAAACTTTAACATCATTTGAATTAATTATTCTTTCAAATTTTAAAAGCTCTGTATATAGAATTATTTTTGCTTCTTCGTTCATCTTTTGCTCCCTTCTTAAGAGTTTTACTATACTAAACTTATTAAGTTAGTATTTCTTCCAGCTAAATCTCTTTCTTCTCTATGTGAATGCATTTTTCTGCTATTACATTTTGTACAAATTCCACTATCTATTATATTATTAATATTCATTCCCTCTTCTAATAAGATTATCACATTTATTAGTACAGTATCAATATAATATTTGAAATTTCTCTGTGATTTTTTTATGATTTCATTAATTCTGCCTGTATATTTGAATTTGTCATAAAACATATTCTTTACATCTTCGTCTGTTTCAAAGCAGCAATCTCTTATGCTTGGTCCAATACAACAAATTAAATCTTTAGGGTCTGAGCCAAATTCCTCTTTTAATCTTCTTACAGCTTGCCTTGCAATTTCCTTATACGTTCCCTGCCAACCAGAATGAATATTACCAATAACATTCTTTACGGGATCATAGAAGCTTAAAGGAATACAATCTGCAAATGTAAGTGATAAAACTTGGTTCTTTTTATCTGTAATAAGCCCATCTACATCTTTAAAATCATCACTTAAGATACTTGGCTTTTCATTAACAATCCTCTTAACTACGTCTGTATGAGTCTGATATGGTCTATATATGTTTTCGTAATTTAGGTTCAATGCTCCGCAAATTGCTTTATAATTTTTTGCAACCTTCTCTTTGTTCTCCTTGTAATTACTATTATGTCCAAAGTCAAGTGGTTTTAATGTATAACAGTGTTTTAGCTTATCTGCGTATTCTATAAGTCTTCTAAACTGCAAATATTCTATTTCTTTATCATATATGTGTATTATGTTTTTGTTAGATAAATTTTTGCCACTAAAAATTTCTTCAAGTTGTTTTTTAGTGCTTTCATTTTCCTCGTTATATACACAATACGTACATTTTATTTTAAAGAAATCTTCATTATTTTGATTCTTTATTCTTGCAACTGCTTTATCTCTATCAATATTGTCCCTTTTCATTATTCTATCTATGCATGTTTCTTCATTTGCAAGAACACCAATTACAGTATCACATATCTTATCTAAACCTGATTCAAATAACAAAGGAACATCAATAATTATTATATCATATCCAGATGTATTTTCTACATTTTCTTTAATTTTTTTTACAACATATTTATTTGTTATATTGTCAAGTTTTGTTTTTTTATCTTTGTCATGGAATATTATATCAGCAAGCTTTTTTCTATCTAATTCTAAGTCTTCTCTTAAAATATCTTTTCCAAATTCTTTTACTATTTCTTTATAATATTCTTCTCCGCTTCTTGCTTAAAGTTTTTGCGACTTCATCTGCATTTATGCTTTTTGCATTTCTCATATTACATAGCATTTCCGTGACCGTGCTTTTTCCTGCTCCAGAAATTCCTGTAACCCCAATTATCTGCATGTGTTTTCACACTCCTTACTTGAGTTTTAATATAATAGGAACTTTCATAGCTTATTTACTATTTTCAAGCACTTCTGCAACTGCCCTTGGCACAAACTTAGTTATGTCCTCCCCTGCCATATATAGCTCCATAACCATGCTTGAAGATAAGTATCCTAGGTTTCCTGCTCTAAAGTAGCATGTGTCAAGTTTCGAATATTCATCATTAATCTCTGCGATTGTTTCTTCATACTCATAATCTGTTCCGTTCCTTAGTCCCCTTATTAATAATTCTGCTCCATGTTCTTTTGCAACTTTTGCAGTTAACCCATTATATATTATAACCTCAGCATTTGTAATATTCTCATCTTTTAATGTCTTTTCAATCGCTTTTTTCATTTTATTTTTGTCAAATCTTGACTTTTTCTCTGTATTCTTTCCAATACCAATTATTACTTTTTCAAAGCATTTAACTGACTTCTTTACAACTGCTAAGTGTCCATTTGTGAATGGGTCAAATGACCCTGCATAAAAACCTATTATTCCCATGAGATACCTCCTAATTTTTCCCAAATGTCTTCATTCTTTAACTTTGGTACATAGTTATATTCATTGTTAAATTTATTCTTATCAAACTGGCAGATTGACTTATACTTGCAATACTCACATGGTGTCTTTTTGTTCTTGTAATATGGTTTAATATCTATCTTGCCGCTTAAAATTTCTTTTGATATATCTTTGATAACTTTGATTATATATTTTTGAAGTAACTTGAATTGCTCTTTAGTTGCAGTAGACGATAACTTCTTACTTATCTCGTCATCTTTTCCGACATAGACTGGTATCATGTCTGAATAGCCTTTATCAAGTGACTTATCCATCATTTTTACAACTTTTACATCAGCTAAAACTAGCCCTTCCATCTTAAAGTTCTTTCTAATCTTATCTTCTATCTCCTCTTCTGTCATCTTTTTATCAGACTGGATAATCGGCTCTAAAATGCTAAAATATAGTACTCCTGCAGGTTCCATCTCTTCTTTTTTCGTTATTGCATCTAAGTAAGTTAAAAGCTGAAGTTGCAAACCAAAAGTTACATCATTTAAATCAATATCTTTTACTGATGACTTGTAGTCTATTATTCTTAAATATTTTCCGTTCTGGTGTTTTTGCTACATCCACTCTGTCAATCTTTCCAATTATCTCCACTTTTTTACCGTTATCTAAGTTAATTTCAATTGGTGGATATTTCTTTCCTTCTTTGAATTCTGCCTCATGTTCTAGCACATCAAATTCACTTTCAGTTATTGTTCTAATTATATATTTCATAGCCTTTAGTATTAGTTTTTTTAGCTTAATCATCTGGCTTTTAAATTTAGCAGAACTTACGAAGATATAGTTACGTGGCAAGTTTAGCTTTTCTTCTATTATCTCATAAGTAATTTCTTTTATCTTATCTTCATCTATATCTCTTACAGAAAGGCCTAAATCTTGAATTCTCTCAAAGAAGCTATCAATTACATCATGCATAAAGCTTCCTGTGTCTATCGCTTCTAACTTAAACGTATCCTTCTCTTCTATCTTTAACCCATATTTTAAATAGAATGAAAATGGGCACGCCTTGTATGTCTCAAGCTTTGATACACTGGTTCTTAATGTATCGCCATATAGCTTTTGGATGTTTTCTTTGCTTAAGTCATCTGGCATATTTGTAAAATCAAGTGCTTTAATCGAAGCTTCAAGCTTTTCCTTCCATTCTTCATCTTGCTTAAATAACTTATATATCTTAAACCATACCTCATCAATATCTTTGCCATCTTTGTAATTTCTAATATTCATCAAAAGTTCATCAAATGTTACCTTTTTATTTGCAATAATTGTTGGTCTAGTTACTACATCACTGGTTTCTTTAAGATTTGGAAATATTCTTTTTAGCTTTAGAAGTAGTGTAGATGGCTTACAGGCAGTTCCATCACTATCTGCTGAAGCATATGATATATATAGTTTTTCTTCACTCGTTGTAAAAGCCTTGTATATATTAAAGTTATCATTGTATAATGCTTCTAACGTAGTTTTAGCAAGTTCTACATCTATTTTCTTTAAATTCTCTCTATCTGTATCATTTAGGAAACCTTCGTTATTATTTACACTTGGGAAACTTCCGGTCATTTACGCCGATTATGAATATGACTTTTACTTTATGGCTCCTTGACCTATCAACATCTCCAACAGTAACTTGGTCTATTCCTGCTGGGAGCTTACCTAGTCCATTTTCTGTAAAAGATATCTTAAGGAATGATGCAAACTTATCAAATGTAAGTTTCTCATCTCCAAATATCTTTACAATTTCGTCTAGTATATCAATGGCTATGTTAAAGCTTGCTTCATATTCTGATGCTAAATCTGGATTTTCATTTTCTTGCAACTTTGCCTTATCTTGCATTCTTTTATCAATCTCATTTTTGATTAAAAATTCGTATATACCACTTGCAATATCTTTCGCAGATAGGCTCTGTACGAACTTATCTTTAAACTCTATAAGAGGAGTTATGAGTTTTCTTCTTATCTCGTTTATATGTTTTAGCTTGTCTAAATCTTCCTCTCCAAAGTTCCAGTCACCTTTATACCATTTGCTATATCTTATCCCCCATTTCTTAGCAAAATTTTCTAGCAAATATATATCTTCTTCTTCTATTCCTATTAATCCAGATTTTGCATAAGATATTACGCTATCATATGACCAATTCTTCGCAAAAACATCAAGCATACTTAGTATATACTTTATAAGGATATTTTGGCTTAAATCTTTCTTCTCATCAATATATACTGGAATATCATATTTAGCAAATATTGCCTTAATTAATGCTGAATATGTATCTATATTCTTTGTAATAACTCCAATATCCTTGTATCTATACTTATTTTGACTAACCTCTTCTATTATTGTACTTGCAACATGCTCAATCTCTGAATATGGATTAGCTGCTAAGAATAGCTTTATATTTTCAATTTCTCCATCATATTTTGCATAGTTGTTAGAATAGATATTCTCCTCAAGGAATGTTAATTCTTTATTCTTAAACCTATATGCTTTATCTAAAAACACAGGCTTATCTATTTCAATATTATTCCTACTTGCAATGTCCATTAGTTTCTTAGCAGTGATTTTGTTATTATAGAAGATATCTGCATCCATACTTATTTTATCAGATGCAGATATTTCGTCTGTACAAATTGTCACATTTACTTCTTTTGTAATTTTCATAAGTTCTTCAATAACTCTGTATTCTTGAGGTGTAAATCCAGCAAATTCATCAATACAAATTACAGTATCTTTGAAAATATCAGTATTTTTTAGATTATCTGCAAGAATTGTTAGGATATCTTCTTCATCTAAGAATTTTGCATTTATGCTATTCTCATAAGCTCCATATATTTCATACATGTCCTCAAGCTTTGCAAGAAGGTATTTATCCTCAGTATTATCAATAGCATTTTTAAGCTTGTCCAGGCTAATATTATGCTTCTTAAACTCCGTTAATGTTTTATCTATAACTTCCATATTTTGCATATTTTTGCCTAGGAACTTGAGGTTTCCTTTCATCTTATCTAGTATGTTGTATATCAATACAAGCTTACCAAAAGGTGCAATGGTATTTAGGTTTCCCCCAATATCCTTCATTACCCTATATGCCATACGGCTAAAAGTTAAAACTTCAGCATTAATAGCAGCTCCTCTTACCTCTTCTAAAAGATTCCTTTCAGCTGTAAAAGAGAACTGCTCTGGTGTTACTATATATATTTTGCTTGGGTTTTTGATTATATCTTTTATGTATCTAAAAAGATATGTACTTTTCCCACTACCCGATTTTCCATATATTATTTTTAGTTTCATATGTGTATTGTATCATAGATTAAAAAAGTGGTCAAGATAGGGATAAACCTATCTCGACCATGGCGTCTATTTCTAAAGGTCAATACCACATCTCTCGCATACGGTCTTGGTTGTAGAATTTGTACAAGATTGCCCGAAAGGGGAAGCGCTCTCTTTGTAACCGCATTTTGTACAAAACCACCAATCCGGCGCAAGGCTATGGCATACCGAACACCCGAAGCTTTCCCAGCTATAGGAAGTTTCATCAGAGCAATTAGGACATTTATGCCCCGACGCACCATCACGAGGTACATAAGTTCCAGTACAAGGAACAGTTTTAGTTGTTGATTTATGACCTAATGCCGCCGAGCTATAATAAGAAGTATATGAGCTACATCTTGTACACCTGTAATAAGAATAACTAGGACTCGTACAAGTTGCTGAAGAAGTATACCAATAGTCTGAGTA
>CANRCJ010000012.1 GCA_947629105.1 uncultured Clostridia bacterium
ATCTTTTATCCAGTCTTCTTTCTCTAATTCTTCTGCAAGTTTTTCATTTGTTAAGTCTTCTCCTAAAATGTCATAACTTAATACAGTATCTTCTACTGCTGCTTCTAGTCTTGCTCTATTTTGTTCCGTACCAAATGTATCTACTACTCCTGAGCTTATATCTAGTATTCCTAAGTGTCCTGTTATTCCCGCTATTCCTATCGCTGCTAGTATTATTAATATTATTATCATTATTACTAGTGCTGTTAGCGTTATTCCTCTTTCAATTTCATTTGATCTTTTTTTATTATTCATGGGGGTTCCTCCTCATCTTTCATGCTGTATATATTAATGGTTTTATTTTATCTTCTATATTTTTTATTTTGATAATATACTAGCATCTCTCCTTATGGTTAGAAACCAAAATAGTTAAAGTAAACCAAACAAAAACAAAACTATTCTGATTTCCAACCGCAAAGAGAGATGCTTTCTTTAGGGTTGTATTCAGGCTTAAATTTATTTTAGCATATTTAGTTTTGTTTTGCAAGTGTTTTTGGGTGCATTTTGTATTACATTTTGGTTACGTTTATATTACAAAGACACAAGTAACCTTTCATTTATTTTGCTTATAAGCAAAATAAACACAAAGTTGCTTGTGTCTTTGTCCATAAATATATTATTTTTTTACATTTGTAATATTGTCTACTAAATTGTAAATATAAATGAGTAGACTTAACAATAGCAAAGTATGGTCTTTTTTGTTTTTCTTTATTTATCATTCCTTTTTAGCCCTCTTAACATTAGTCTAGCATATTCACAATTCGTATTCAATTACTTTTATATTTCATTTCTGTTACATTTTTATTACAAAATCTATGCCTCTCTTTTCCAATAGAACAAATATTGCTGAGCAAGTCCTGCAAGATCTTCATATTTTTCCTTAGCCATTTTCTGAATAAGTTTTTTTGATACTTTATTTTCATCAGCTTCTTTAATATATAGTTCATTCATCACTCTTCTTACCCATACATCTATTGGAAATACATCATATTTCTTTAGAGAAAATAGCATTATGCAATCTGCAACTTTTCCTCCTACACCTGATAACGTCATAAGTTTGTCTCTTAAGATGCTTGTATCTTCCTCTTCTTTTAGTTCTTCAAGAGTAATTTCTTTGTTTAAGAACATTTTGGTTGTTTCATATATTCTTTTATCCCTAAAACCTAATCCAAGAGCTCTTAAGTCCTCTACACTTGCCTTTCCAAGTGCATTCATATCTGGAAAAGTATAATATTCTCTACCTCTAAACATTATCTTATTTCCATATTTTTTTGATATTCTTTCTATTATTCCTTTTATTCTTGGTATATTGTTATTTGCAGAAATTATGAAAGATATAATTGTTTCCCACAAGTCTTGGTTAAGTATCCTTATTCCGCTTCCGTACTCTATACTAGCCTTTAAGTATTCGTCTATATTTGAAAGCTTTTGCTTAATCATGTCATAATCAGTATCTAAATCAAAATATTCCTTACAAACATTTTCTATATCATCTTCACAAATTCCCTCGAATATTACCTTATTATTCTCCTTTTTTACGTTTACAACATTGTTTCTGAAAATACCAGTATAGCTGCCGTCTTCTTCTTTATTCCATCTAAAACACTGCCCACATTCAAAGATGTGGACAGGTTCAAATGAATTTGCTTTTTCCCAAATGTATCTTTGCTCCATATTTTGCCTTACTCTATGCTTCTGGTTCAACTAAGCCATAGTTTTTGCTATCTTTTAATCTAAAAATTACATTTACTTTTCCGGTGTCTACATTTATAAATGTGTAGAATAAATTTCCTGGTCTTTCTTCTAGTTTAAGCTTAGCGTCTTCTGGTGCAATAGGTTTTATATCATAGTAAAGTGTTTTGATGATTTCGTCTTCAATAGGTTTTTCTTCTACTTGGAATACTGTCTCTTTTACTTTTATTGAATCTTCTTTATTTATTCTATCTCTTCTAGTCTTTGCTTTTCTAATCTGTCCTTCAAGAATATCTATGTTTTTATCTATTGATGCATACAAGTCTTTATGCTCTGTTACAGCTCTATATGTATTTGCTCTTGTTATAACATGCATTTCTGAAATTTGCATATTTTTTTCTGTTCTTATTGTAACATCTACATCAAAGTCCTCATCAAAGTACTTTTGTATTCTCTCTAATTTTCTTTCTACGTAATCTTTTATTGCTTCTGTTGCCTTAACGTCTTTTCCTGTTATTTTTATATTCATAACTTTTCTCTCCTTTTTAGTTATTTTATATAATTATTATATATTGTTTATTATATTTTTTCAAGTGTTATTTTTTTATATATTTGTGTACAGAAAAAATGTGAAACATTCTTTGATTTAATATCAAATTTTGTTTCACATTTTTAATTTTATTTTACTTTATTATAACTTCTATCTCATATATTCTTCCATTATCAATAAGTTTTATTTGCTTTTCTTCTATTTTTTGTCCATCTACAATAAATTCTGCTACCTCATTTGACTCACTTTCATTTAGATTTTTTACATATATATTATACACACTTGAGCCATATTCATATCTAATCTTGTATTCTTTCCAATCTTTTGGAATGCAAGGTTTTATACTTAAAATACCATGATTTACTTTAAGTCCTAATATATATTCTATTCCTGCTTTATAAAACCAGCTGCTTGAACCTGTGTACCATGTCCATCCTCCTCGTCCAAGTAAGTTTGAACAACCATACACATCTGCTGATATTACATAAGGCTCTACTTTATATCTTAAAGCAAGCTCCTTAGTTTTAGAATGTTCTATTGGGTTTATCATTTTGTAGAATTCGTTTGCTTTACTACTTAAGCCCAAAATTGTTTCTGCAATTATTGCCCATATAGCAGCATGTGTGTATTGCCCACCATTTTCTCGAACTCCAGGAAGATATGCTTTAATATAACCTGGTTCTAAAGTACCGTTCTCAAAAGGAGGATCAAGTAGCTTTATAATTCCGTGCTTCTCTATTTACGAGGTAGTTTTCTAGGCTTTCCATTGCAATATATTTTTTATCATTATCTCCCGCATTTGAAATCACAGACCAGCTCTGTGCTATACTATCAATCTTACACTCTTCATTCTCATGACTTCCAAGCTGTTCTTTACTATCCATAAATGCTCTTTTGTACCATCTACCGTCCCATCCATTTTTATTTAGTGCTACTTTTAGTTCATTTTTAATTTTTTCATATTTTTGAACATATTCAGTTTTGCCTGTTTCTTTACATATATTAATAAATCTGTCTAATATATTGTATAGGAAAAAGCCAAGCCATACACTTTCACCAATTCCTTTATTACCAACTGTACTAAATCCATCATTCCAATCTCCAGAACCAATTTTAGGAAGTCCATTTTCTCCGAAATTTAACGATTTTTCTATTGCTTTTATTGAGTGCTGATATATGCTTTCTTGTAAAGTATTTTCTTCATATAAATCGTATTTTTCATCTTCATTTTCCTTTAAAACATTTCCAGTTATATATGGAGTTACTTCATCAAGTATACTATAATCTCCTGTAAATTCTATATATTCACATACCGAATATACAAGCCATAATAAGTCATCAGAGAATCTAGTTCTAATTCCTCTTTTGGTCTCGTCATGCCACCAATGTTCTACATCTCCTTCTTCAAATTGGTGTTTCGAGTGCTTAATTATTTGATTTCTTAACATGTCCTTTTCGACATATTTTGTAGATAATGCATCTTGTAGTTGATCCCTAAATCCATAAGCTCCTCCTGATTGATAATAGCCTGACCTTGCATATAGTCTACTAACTATTGTCTGATACATTATCCATCCATTTAGCATAATATCCATTGATTCTACTGGTGTCTTTACCTGCAATTTTCTTAATAACTTATTCCAATATTCTTTTTCTTTCTTTAGTTCTTCCATTGTTATATCTATATTTTTATATTTATTTACCATGCTTGATATAAAGTCTCTATTATCTTCCTCTCCAAGCATTAGTACTATTTGTTTGTCTTCATAAGGTTCTAACTCTATTTCCATTTGAATTGCTATACATGAAGGATTTCCGAAGTGCATTTTCTCCGCTTAATTCTGTTTTTTCGAGTGCTTCAGGATGTGATAAATCTCTATTTCCAATAAATGAAAGATTATTACCAGTAAATGAAGTTATCTTTTCACTACTTGATATATATACGTTCTTTGATAAGCCTTCCCCATACATATTTTTTGCATAAATTATATTATCTTCTAAGCATAAATCAATAAATCCATCTGTCTTTATCTCATCTTCTCCAAGTACAGGTTTTATATAGTATACAAGCTTTAGCTTACGTTTCTCCGACGTTGTATTTTTTAATCTTAATATATTTAATTTAATGCTATCCTCTTCTGGAACAAATACTTCATTTTCTTGAATTATTCCAAGACTTGCATGATAGAATTTAGCATAGCCAAATCCATATATTACATAGTAATCTTCATCATCTGGGCATGGAATAGAATTTAAGCTCCATATCTTGCCATAATCAGTATCTTTAATATAAATTATTTCTGATGGAATATCATTTGCTGGATTATTTATCCATGAACTTATTCTATTTAACCTGCTATTTTTGCTCCATGTGTATCCTCCCATATTGCTTGTTATAACTGTTCCAAAGTTTTTGTTTGCAAGAATATTTGACCAAGGTGTAGGCGGTTTCTCTTTTTTGTTGAGCTTTATTATATATTCTCTTCCATCTTCTGAGAAACCTCCATACTCGTTATAATATTTAAGTTTGCTAAAGTCGATATTTGGTTTTATTGTTTCAAATTCCGCATTTTTTGTGGCTGTTTTTTCATTTCCAATGCTTTTTATATTATTCTTGTATTCCTCTTCCATCTCTTTTATAGCATCATAAACATTACCTTTACTTGCAGAAATTATAATATTTGCTTTGAATCTAAATAAATCTTCATCTTCTATTTCATTACTATTAAGAAGGAATATTCCTCCGCTGATATTTTGCAAATACCCAATCTGCATATTTAATATTTCTTGGATAATTTGCTCTTTTACATATTGCTCATAGACATTTTTCTCATGGTCAAGAATTATTAAGTCTGTCTTTATACCTTTTACTCTCAAATATTCATGTGCTTTTAGCATTTCTTTTACAACATATACATCATTTATAGATTTAATTGAAACTAACATTATGCTTAAATCTCCTGATATACCATACTTCCAAAAGTCGCTTTGTTTGTATTCCTTCCTTGGTAGTTTTAACAAGTACATTGACTTCATTGGATTTTGGAACATAATATATGGAAGAAGTGTCTGGAATGAGATTAAATCTTTTCTTGTAAGTCTCAAATATCTTGCCTCTTCTTCTGCCTTTGCTCTCGAGATACCAAATTCTGTTTTTACATTTTCATGTACTTTATAGTACTGCAAGTTATTTATTATTTCATCTTTGTCTTCTGATACACTTATTATTAAGTTCAATGTTTTTTCTTCATTAGCCTCTAGCTTAATCTTTCGTTTCAGTGCAACACATGGGTCTGTTACAAGACCAATTTCTTTAGAGAATGGTAATCCATATTTTATAGCTTTTTCTGCCTTTACAGAATCTATTTCATATTCCAGCTCTTGGCTATCATCACTATCTTCTCCAAATAAGTTACAGCCCAAGTATATTTCTTTTGTGTTTCCTCTTTTATTCCTTTTTATTATTAAATCCCCGTTTTCTGACAAGCTATATTTTAGGAATAAATTATTAAACGCAGGATGTGCTATATCGTCTTCTTTCCTCGATAGAACTGGTTCAAATATTGATGTGACTTCAAGAGTCTTTTCTATTTCTGAGTTATTTTTTAATACAATGCTTCTAATTTCTACTCCCGGATTTTCTCCAGCAATTATTTTTACCTTTGTTTCTATGTCATCCCTTTGCTTAATAATCTCTGCCCTATCTTCTGCAAAAACAACTTCATATTTTGCCTTATTCGCATCTTCTGCATCATAGCTTGCTTTCCAGAGCTTATTTACCTTTGTATTTTTTACATAGAAGAATATTCCTTGAGGTCCATCTTTGGTTTCTTTATATTTATTAACTAAAATATCCTTATATTTGCTAAAGCCATTTCCCTTATCGTCTATGCATATCATATAATTCTCGCTTGAAATGACATTACATTTTCTTAAAGAGTTATCTACATTTGTATATGTGCGTTCTACATAGTTATCATAGCCAGTATATTTTATCTTTCTCGTCTTTTCTTTTTTCTCTTTGGTGATTAACATATCTCTAGGCATTCTCTCTTGAAGAAGTATATCTATAGCTTTAATTTCAGGGTTTTTCATAAATCGTTTCTGCAAAATATAATCATTTATTAAGTTGTTAATCGAAAGCAAAATTAACGCTTGATGATGTGCCATGTATGTCTCAACTACTGCTTTTGTTTTACCAACTGGTAGCCTTGTCGGAGTATAATCTATTGATTCATAAAATCCGTATTTGCCATACATACCTTGTGCTTCAAGTTTCTTTAAATTTTGCACAACTTCTTTTGGGAAATCCGCTATTGCAAGAATTGTACCATAACTTGATACAACCATTTCATCTGCAAGACCTCTTTTAAGTCCAAGCCATGGAACACCAAATGCTTTATATTGATAATTTGAATTTAAGTCTTTTAGGTTAAATGCTGCTTCTGATATTCCCCATGGTATTCCGAAGTTTATTGCTATATTTCTGTTGACTCATTATCATGAATTTGCATGACTCGTCCAAAAGACTGCCTTTATACTTCTTTATATTTATATTTGGCATAAGATATTCAAATGCTGTTCCTGACCACGAGATTAATCCCTTGTACTTATCAAGCTTTGTAAGCGTCCTACTTAAGTTATTCCAATGCTTTGCCTCTACATCTTTTTTTGCAATAGCAATTAGGCTTGCCTGCCTTGCCTCTGATGCAAGTAAATCATAGTACGTATCTGTTAATTTATTTTCTTCTATATTAAAGCCTATTGATAAAAGCCTGTTTTCTGTGCTATATAAAAGCGAGAAGTCCGTATTATCTATTATCCTATCTACAATCTTCAACAACTCTTTTACTCTATCTTTGTACTGTGTATGCATTTTTTCTTGTAAGAAACTTTTTAATGTGTACATATATCCGCACAAAATTACCACTATCTACTGTTGATATATACCTTGGCATTAGTGGCTTAAGCGTTTTTGTGTTATACCAGTTATATAAGTGTCCATTCCATTTATCAAGCTTTTCTATTGTCTCCATTGTATTTTCTAGACTTGAAATTGTTTTTTCTAATGTAATAAATTTTAGATCATATGCAGAAATAATAGTAAGGATTCCTAGCCCAATATTGGTTGATGATGTTCTAGAAACCACCTTTTCTTTTCTACTCTCTTGGTAGTTGTCTGGTGGTAGGAAGTTGTTTTCTTTATTCATATATTCTGAGAAATATCCCCAAGTACTTTCAGCGATATTTTTTACATATTCTTTTTCGTCATTACTTAGTTTATCTATTTGTTTCTTTTCTTCTATATCACGACTTATATACCACATTATAAACGGCATAAATATCCATCCTAATGAAATTATTAGTATGAATACTTGTGATAATATATTTAATGATAAAATTTCTATTAAAGCGATTCCTAACGCGCCTAAAATTACATTTGGAACCATATTAATATACATTGATTTTAAATCTTTTTTATGACTCTTTTCCGCTTCTTCTGCTGTTGTCCATTCAAGTAAATGTTCTTTTGATACCTTCATCCTATAAATAGTTTTGATGATTGAACAAATAGAGACATAAGCTTTATTTGGGAGTGTTCCAATGCTAATTAATCCACGATATATACTTGCCCTAAGTCCATCTATTCTTTTGGTAAATTTCTTTTGTGTCTTTATATTTTCTTTTCTAAATACTATATGATTTATTATATCTATTATGCTTGATATAGAGGCACTAAGAAGTGTAATTACCACAAGAGCACACACTTTTGTGCCTAGGAAAACTTTTAAAGTACTTAAAAAGATTAAATTTATAACACTAAAGATTTCAATTAAACTTCTTCTTAAGTTATCTATAATCTTATATTTTGATAATTTATTAAGATATTTTGCTTTAAGATATGAGATTATCTGCCAATCTCCTCTTATCCATCTTGAAAGTCTTGTTATATATGAACTATATCCTGTTGGATATCCATCAAGCAGCATAATGTCAGAGCTTAAACCACATCTTAAAAGGCATCCCTCTAAAAGGTCATGACTAAGTACTGTATTTTCAGGAATTTTATCTTTCATTACTTTGCAAAATGTCTTTAGATCGTAAATACCTTTACCTGTATATATTCCTTCTCCAAAGTTGTCTTGATAAATATCTGATATTGCATTTGTGTATGAATCAACTCCACCATCTCCTGCAAATATTTCTGTAAATAAGCTCTGCATACTTGTCTCTAAATCAATTCCAACCCTTGGCTGAATTATTCCAAATCCATCTACTACTACATTCCTTTCTTCATCTATTACAGGCTTATTTAATGGATGCGCCATTGCTTCTATTAGTTCTATTCCTGAGTCTAAGCTAAGGTTTGTATCTGCATCTAAGGTAATTACATATTTTATATCTATATTTTCATCTTTGTTCTTTTTTCTATAATCTTCTATTGTATTTACAGATAATGTGCTCTTTTTATCTTTTGTGTGAAGATTATTTTTGTTTATAGGGTTGCTTTGGATGGTTGTATTTATTTCTTGACCTTTGCTAATTTGCATTAAATATTCATTAAACTCTGTAAGTAGTCCTCTTTTTCTCTACCAGCCTAGGTAGCATTTCTCTTTCTTATTCCAGACTCTCTTCCTATATACAAAGTTAAACCTTGGGAAACCATCATTTGGATATTTTTTATTCAAATTTTCTATTTCTGATATTCCTGTACTTTTTATTTCTTCATCTTTTTCTGTTACTTCTTTGCCTCCTGGTTTGCAATCTCCAAGTATTGTAAAAAATATATTATCCTGCTTATTCGCAAGATAGAATACCTCTAACCTTTCTGCAAGTTCTTTTACCTTTTTTCCGATCTTCTACAATCGTAGTAATTGCAACCATTGTTTGATTTTCTTTTCCCACACCTTTGCTTAGATCCATTTTGGGTATGAGTTTTGGTTTGGTAATTTTAGTTAATATGTTTTGAATAATTTTTATTACGATTTCTGTTATTGGAATGAATATTAATACTGCCTCTATTGTGCTTAGAATAATGTTCTTTGAATAGCTATATATTAAAATGCCTAATAGTATTGATAAAATTGCTGAAATAATTGCTGTTCCATAGATATATAAATTTACTCTTTCCTTTGTTTGTTTTTTTACATCTTTTTTGGTAAGTCCTAATGCCTTATATAGGCTTTGAATTCCATCAGATATTAGATAATATCCAATGTGATTTGCTTTCTCTCCTATATTGGCTTTTTCTGCAAGTTCTACCCCCTTTTTTGCAATGTATATTTCTGATATTTTAGTTTTATTTGCTATTTCCTTTATTGTGTTTCTGTAATATTCTTTTGTTTTATAGTTCATATTTGGATACGTGCCGCTTGGGTCTTGCTTTAGAATTTCCTCTACTCCATTTATCTTTTCAAATATGTCTAAGAAGTTCATTCTTTGTAGTGAATGTATACTTTTTATTGCATTACCTATTGATACCTTTTTTAGTGCTATATCAAAGTGTTCCTTTTTTATTACCTCTTGAAGACTTAATCCTTGCTTATTAATCTCTTCTTCTAATATATTCAAATATGGTATTGCTTTTTTTCCATATTGTTTAAGCCTATATGACATATACTCTATAAATGTATATTTGTTTTCACTGTATGTCTGAATTTGTTTTGTGTATTCTCGCGCCGGAAGTCTAAATTTTAGTTCATCTTTAGACTTGTTTTCTACTAATCTCTCTATTATGCTTTCTACTTTAATTTTTTGCATTTGTGCTGCATAAATCTTCATACAAATGTCTTTTATTCTTTCTATTAGAGCAATCTTGAAAAATAGGTTTATATCCCAAATTTCTTCCATGTTAAGTGTCTTTTTGTTTTGGTAACTTGTTAAATATTCCTCTAAGTCTTTTGCTTTGAAGTTTCCATCTGTGAAGCTAACTATCTCTGTTGCAAGCACATAGCTTCTTGCATATCCTTTGTATTTTCCAGAAGAAATACCTATAAAATTAACATACTTTTTTAGTTTTAAGTTCTTTCTTACTTCATTTGCTGTTTCTTCTATTACATAATAGTTGTCTAGTAGCCATTCTCCTGCTTGATGTATGTTTATACCAAGTTTTAAATGCTGATTAAGTAAATCATAGACTTTTGTAATATATTCAAAGTTTTTTTCCATCTCTGGTACTGGATATGTGCTTTTATCCGATTTTGGCTTTAATGTATGGTCTGATGCAACATTTTCTAAGTATGTTTTAAGCTGTTCTTTGTCAAGCACTATTCCTTTTATATCTGATAATTTCAAATTTTTCGCCTCTCTATCTTGTTTTTAATTTAGTTTTGCCAAGGCTTGCAATTTTTATGCAATATTAGAAAAATTTGAAAATATTGTTCATAAGAAAACAAAAGAGGAAGCAATTAATGCTTCCTCTTTCATGTTTTATGCTCTTAAAAAGGTATTTTAACTTAATTATTTGTTTGGTCTTTTCTCCGTTTGGTTTTTTATATAAAGTTTGGTCTTTTCTATATTTTTCTGTCTGCATTATTCTGTCTTAGATTTTAGTACAAACTTCTTGATTAATACAATTCCTACAGCTAAGATTACAAAGGCTACTAATACTATAATTAAGTTTGACTTAGCTTCTTCAGTTTTAGTTAATCCTGTTGGTTCATGGATAACTATTGTCTCCGACTTAGATGTTCCAACTGTTGGTGTAAGTGGATCAGTTATTGGATCTGATCCTGGATCTTTTGCAGTCTCACTATAGCCAGCAACTGTTTTTCCTGTAATATCATAAGCTTTTAACTTAGTTGATTTACCAGCATAGTTTTCAATTTTTGTTATTTCCATTAAGTTAGAGTATTCATAGTCATTTGTTCCTGTGCTTGATGTTCCAAGAACTGTTGATAATGTAAGCGTTGTTGTCTTACTGTCTCCTCGTTTCATTGGTGTGTATAGTAATGATGAACCACTTTCAATATTATTTGCTGTACTTGCACTATATTGTGCTAAGTAGTCTAAGTAGCTTGCATTAGTCTTTCCACCTTTTGCTCTTATTATAGTATTGTATTTCTTCATTATATCAGCATTGTTTTCTCTTTCTGATTTGAAGTCATTTGCAGATGTTACTTCCCAGTCAGTATTTACTTTTATGCCCTCTTTATTTTCTTGAATGAAGTTCAAGCTTGGGTCAATGTAGTCTACAATGTTTGTTATTCTTGTTCTTACATCAACGTCTTTTGTCTTAGTTGTATCACATGACATCTTCTGCCATTTATTGCCATCTGTATCATGTTTCATTACTTCATTACCTTCATAGTATACAATTTCGCCAAGGTCTTCTCCATAGTATGCAATAGCTATTGGGTTTCTTGAATCACTTGAATTATAGAAATATCTAATTGTATTTGTTTCTCCGTCATTCTTAGCTGTAACTGTATAAGTTACTTCCAATGTTGTACCGTTTAATAATTGTGTATCAAATAGTATCTCTATTAATCCATCTCTGTAGTCATAGTTGCTTACATCTCCTGGAGTTGGAATAACTGTATTTCTATAAATGTTATTATTGTTGTATTTATCAACACTTCCATCTGCTTTTAAGTCTACATCAAGTTGTTTTGTACCATCTTGCATGTATAATTTAATGTTTGATACATACTTATCAATGTTCATTTCAGAATTTGCTCTAGGTTCTACACCAAAGTCTACATTTGTAATTCCATATCTGTAGTATGTATAATCTCTGTTTCCTGGTAATCTCTTAGTTGTTTTTTCACCTTCGAGTGTCAATGTAGATGTATAAGCTTCTATTTTATCAACATGGCTCATTCCTTCTACGTTCTCAATACCATCTACTTCATAGTTCCAAGACCATGATTTATCTGCGACCGTCCTATTATTACTGTCTAATGCATTTCCTGATGTTTTTCCAGCTGTTTGTGCATCTATCTGCTCTAATCTTGATGTTACTTCATCATAAGCATCAGAATATCTAGTACTAACGTTTTCTGCATACCAGTATTGTTTACTATTCGTATCTGGATTTGCTTTTATTGATTGATTGTATTGTCCGTTTACACCTGCATCCTTTGAAGTATCATTTATTGCTTGTTTTTGTGTTGCAGTAAAGCCATTTCCATCAACTGTTTCGTCAGCAAATGTCTCACCATATGAAAATCTTACTGTATAATCTCCTGGTATGTATCCTGTGAATGTATATGAACCATTATTATCTGTAACTGTCCTTGCTCTTACAACTTGAGTTCCATTTGGTTCTATTTCTACAAGTTCTACTATAATTCCGCCTAATTTATTGTCATTGCTGTTCTTATATGTTTCCAAACTTGTTTTATAAGTATTTGATACTTCTTTCCATACATTACCACTTAATGTTCTGTGATATGGATTATTATCAGGTATATTATTACTTGGATCAGCATCTAAGTTAGTACTTACATTTAATTTTACACACCAAGCATCATTTTCTTGTATTCTCTTTAAGTTTGCTTGTGCTGCTGTAAATCTATCTCTGTCAGTTTTTCTATTCTTAGAAGCTTCCTCATATTCGTTTCTTGCTGCTTCATATTCTTTGACTTTCATATTACCTGGTTTAGATACACTATCTAGGAAACCTGTTTCTGAAACATTTCCACTTCCGTCTTTCTTATATGCCTTGTATCCATTTATTTCTGCATAATTGTTTGCAACTAATGTTCCTGTTCCATCATCATGTAATTCTCCTTTAAGTATATCTTGTGCCGTTTTGCCATTTGCTCCAAGTTTTAATGTTACGTAGATTTCTAGTTTTTCACCTGCATTTAATTCTTGTTCTTTGCCATCATCAAATGTTATATACAATTCTGAATAATTCTTCTTTGTATCAACATCTAATCCTATCTTTGATGCATCTATATATTTAGTCTTATCTACATTAGCATTTACGTTACCTACATTAGTTTGTTGTTTATTTACGTCTATTTTCTGTACTTGTAATCCTGCATATTCAAATCTATTATCAAAGTAATCTGAAATTTCTGTTATCTTTGTAGGTGTATTAGTTGTGTTATATACTGTTAATTTGTATCTTACATATAATTCTATTTGATCGTTGCTATACCAAGCTATTCCGTTTGAATTTTCTCCTGTTGCATAGTTAAAGTCTTCTTGATATAGGTATTGTTTATATGAAGATAGCAATTGATTCATGTCATATGTTACATCATATCCATTTATTGATACTTGTGTATCTACAATATCTTTTTCAAGATGTAATTCTGTTCTATCTCTCTTATATAAGCCTAAGTTAACTCCCTCTTGTATTACACTTCCGTTTACATCTGTGGTTCTCTTTGTTTTATGTGGATATTTACCTAATCCTATTAGTGAAGCAATTCCTCCGTCTTGTGTATAATATCCTGCATATGCACTTACTCTTGAGTCATAGATGAATTGTAGTTTATTGTATATTTCAGTATCATTATTGTGCTTGCTAGCAACATCATTATATATTTGTTTTAATGTATTTAATCCACTTGAAGGGTTAATATTGTTATTTCCTGATGTTTCCATATATTCTTTAATTGCTTTTGAAACTTCTTTTTGTAAATCTGCTATTTCTTCATATCTGTAAGCAATGTTATAATATTTATTTCCGTCTTTTGCGAATTTATCAGTTGCATTACTGAATATGAAGTTTTTAACTTCGTAGTTTGCTGGATATGATCCAATCTCACTAATTAAGTTATTTACATAGTTTCTAGTATTTAATGTGCTATTATTTCCGTTCAACTCACTAGCTTTTGAAGAAATATCCCATTTTGCAAGTGCTTCACTTTGTGTAATTGGTGATGCTGTGTATTCAACTCCATTAAATGTAAACATTACAATATATGTTTCATCAAATCCATCAACTTGGAACTCATACTTACCATTTTCTGTAAATGTTGGGTTTGTTCCTGATGATACAGATTCGAAGCTTAGTGAACCATCAGCATTTAATTTATACAATGTTACTTCTATTCCATCCATAAGCTTATCATAGTTTTCAGAGTCGCTTGATGTTGTATATAATCCATCAATTAAAGTTCCTGCTGCTTTTGTTGTTGCATATTCTTCCCAAACCATACCACGTATGAATGTTTTACTTCCTTTAAGAGTATTTGCTACATATATAGTTATGCTTGCTTTATTATCTGTAATAGATACATGACCTGAATTACTCTCAGAGCTTGATGCATATCTACCTTTTTCCAAATGTAATTTTACTGTTACTGTTTCAGGTATAATTATTGATCCAGGTACTGAAGAATTTTCTTTAATTGTAACATATAAATCTCCTGTATATGTTCCACTAAAGTTATCTATTTGTTTTAATTCATCCCCTGTAAATATTACCTGACCACTTGAGTTTGTTGTTTTGAGTGTTTTTCTTGCTCTGTATCCTCTAGCGTTTGAAGCATCATTGTATACTTCTACTGTAAATGTAGCATCTATGTTAAATACTTCTCCATTTGCAAAGTTTGTTTTTTCTATTACTAAGTCAACTGGCTTTAATGTATTCTTAATTACTATTACGTTATCACCATAAGATGTAATACAATATTTAGTAAATGCTGTCTTTTCTGCTTGAGTTCCAGTAGATGCTATGTCAAAAACTTCTCCATTTCTGAATTCAACTATTAAATGTATTTTTTCTGTAAGCTTTTCATAGCCACTACCTGCATCAAACTCTTCTATTTCTACATATACATTACCAGTATATCCTCTTTGAACTCCTATAGATTCTAGTTTATCAGTTGATATTTCTATCAATCCGTTTTGATTTGTTCTTAAATTATTTAGTACTAATGTATTACCACTATTTATATTTAAGTCTTCTCTTGTTGAAATTGTTACATTAAATCCTACATTAGGTATTCCAACGAAAGATTGACTGTCTACTTTACTTAGATATATTGGTTCTAGTGGTTTTGGATTATTATATGGTGGTGGTGTTGTATAGTTTCTTGCTGTAATAGTTACATCTCTACCATTGTCTGATTTTCCAACACTTACTCTAGTATTGCTTGAATTACTTGCAGTCAATTTACCATTTGAATATGTAAGTGTAACTGTAACTGTTCCTGTTAATCCAGTATAACCGCTTGGAACTTTTGTCTCTCTCATTGTAACAGTAATTGTTCCACTATACTTTCCAAGTCCTCCTACTAAGTCACTTGCTTTATCTGTTAAGTCAATATATCCTTGGCTATTTACGGTCTCGTTAGTATAGCTTCTACTTCCTGATTTTCCTGATGCTGTTATTGTTCCACTAAATGCTGCTCCTGTTAGATAGTTACCACTTCCATCTACTTTTCTTATTCTTAGCTTACTATCTAGTGTATTTTTAACTACAATTATTGGAATCTTTTTGTATGTTGATGAGTCACTAGTAACATTATGTAGTCTAACCTCAACATCTCCTCCGCGTAGCATTTGCGCTTACTACGCCTGTACCATATTGATATTTTACTGTAATTACTATTTCACCATTTATCTTTAAATAGCCTTCTGGAGCCTCTGTCTCTTTCATTCTTATTGTCAATGTTCCAGTCCATCTATTTAAGTTATATATTCCCAATTTGTTCAAGTCAATATCATCTGAATATTTTATAATCTCACCAAGTTCGTTTGTTGTTCCTGAGAAAGAAACACTATTTCCGTTTGCTTCTACTGTACCAGTGAATTTTGCACCTTTTAGTGCCTGACCATCTGTTCCTTCCTTCTTTATGATAAATTCAGGTACATCTTTATTCTCGTTGTACATATCAATTTTTAGACTTCCGTCTTTTTCTATCTCGGAGTCACCAATCGTTTTTAATCCGCTATTTGTAATTGTAGCTTTTCCTTTATTATATTCTACTGTGGTGTTATACTCTACTGTAGATTTTATGTAACCATTTTCTACTTCTTTCTCAACTACTTTTATGGTTATAATTCCTGTCCATCTACTTAAAACATCTATTCCAAGATTTTTATTATAGTCAAGTAAGGTATATTTTATTACATTTCCGTTTGTTGATATATCTTTAGCTTCAAATTTCTTAGTTCTACTACCGCCATCCCAATAATTTTCAGTTGCCGTTATTGTTATATCAAATTTTGCATTTATCTGTTTCTTAGAATATGACGAATTAGTAAATGAATTGAAGTCTCCGTATTTATTAAGTTTAAATATATCCTTATCTTTTTCATTGTATGCTGTTATTTTAGTTATATCATATGTTTTATCATATGATGTATTAGATGAATAATTACGGATTCCTTTATGTTCTACTTCTACTTCATCATTTGTATTTCTAAGATATGTATGTGTACATCCACAAGTACACTTCTTTCCTGTTGTACAATTACTGCATGATGATGAAGGCATTCTACAATTTCCTAAACATGTATTATCCCAACTTGAGTTGTA
>CANRCJ010000013.1 GCA_947629105.1 uncultured Clostridia bacterium
AATAAGTGTAAAAGATACAAATGGAAAAACAAATAAAGATGCAATATATGGAGAAATGACAATATACACATTAAAGAAACAATATGATGCAAATATGCTCCCAACAGGATGGAAAATAATAGATAATTTAGTAGGAAATAGCAAATTAGAAATAAGTAGCTCAAAACCAATAAATATACGCTTCATAGACTATAACGAGATAAAAGGAAAATACACAGTAACATTTGATTATGGAACAGGAAAGAAAGATACAAAAACAGTAGAAGAAGGAAATACAGTAGCAAATCCAGAAAATCCAAAAAGAGATGGATACAAATTTTTAGGCTGGTACTTAGAAAATGCAGAATATAATTTCAGCAATAAGGTAACAGGAAATATAACATTAACAGCAAAATGGCAAGAATTAACAAAAGTATCAATAAATGAATTAGTAGATAATGCAATAGGAACAATAAACGCAACTAATAAATACACAGCATCACGTAGCGGAAAGACAGTAACAGCACAAGTATTAAATTCATACAGAGATAAATCAATACTAGATGGTGGATCACAAGTATTTGTAGCATTAACAGATATGTTTGCAAATAAGAATGTAAAATCATTAACAATCAATTTAGCAGGTCAAACTTTAGAAATAAATAATGGAGCAGGAGATTATTATACAAAAGTATACAACTGGATAAGAGACAATGCAGATAAAATTTTTGGTCAAGGAAAGAATATAAATAATATAACAAATGAAGACCTAGTAGGAAAAGCATTGACAGTAACAGTACAATTAATAGATGATGCAGTAGAAAAAGAAAATATAAAAGTAAATAAAGAAACATATACAGTAAATCTAACAGCACAAGATTATGACCAAGTAAATGTAGATAAATATATAGAATCTGCAGCAAACAAAATCGAAGCCTATGACGAATTCATGGCAGAATTTGACAAAACAGAAGATACAAGAACAAATAGTAAAGTAATAGTTAGGGTTCTAGATGAACATAAGAGCGACTTAATACTAAATAGTGGAAACAAAGTATTTATAGATTTAGTAAACTTATTTAAAGATGAAAATATTGCATCAGTTGAGATGAAATTCAGTGATAAAGATAATGCATTAAGAGTAGAAAAAAGAGAAGATAATGAATATTTCGGCGAAGTTGTAAATTGGTTAAGAAATTACTTCTCAGAAGATCCAACTTTAGCAACAGCAAAGAATGAAAACTTAATTAGCAAGAAAGTAACAATAAAAGTTACATTAAAAGATAATGCAAGAGTTGAAGGAACAGAAGACAAAGAAAAATCAATAAGCTATGATGTTGAATTCAGAAAACAACCTGAAAACAAAAATGTAGGAACTATGGTAGATGCATATAAAGACAAAGTTATGGCATCAAATAAATATAAAGAAATTACAATAGAAAATGGAGTAGTAACTGTACAAGTTAAGGCAGAAGAAAGAGAAGAATTAGCTATAGGTGGAACTAATATAATCCTTGGACTAGGAGACTTATTAAAAGAAGAAAATAAAATTGCATACATAGAATTATCATTAGATGGATCAGCACAAAACTTAACAGTTGATAATGCAGCAACAGCTAAAGATGAAATAATTGATTGGCTTACAAAAAATGAAATGTTTAAAGGCACACAACCTTTAACTATGTCAAATGAGGAACTATATGAATTAATAAAAGATAAAGAATTAAAAGTAAAAATGGTATTAAAAGAAGATGTAGTATCTGAAAATGACCGTGGTTACGAAGAATATTCAGTAAAATTAACATTAGAGCCTTATGCTATTGTAGAAGCAAGTAAATATGTACAAGAAACACTAACTGGTGCACTAAATGACTTAGCTGACTTTAATGCAAAATTTAACGAAGACAAATCAGTAACAGTAACAATAGTAAAAGAATCAAAAAGTAAAGCTTTGGCAGACAATGGAAAAGCAATATTTGAAGAAATTGCTAAATTTGCTAAGGTAGAAAATGTTAAAGATGTTAAAGTTAATATATCAAACGTAGAAGGGTTAAGTGAATTAACATTAACTAACCAAGGTAATACTGTTGATACATGGTTTAGTGAATTAACAGAAAAATTACCTAGCGCAACACTTTTTGATTTAGCAGGAAAGACAGTAAAAGTAACAGTTACATCTACAAAAAATGCAAAAATAAATAGTAAAGACGGTGAGAGCGAAGCAACTTATACTTTAAAATTTATTGCAGAAGATTCTATAATAGATGTAGATGGTTTAGTTAGTACTTTTGAATCAACTATTGAAGGAAGCAACAAATATGACGTAGTATTTACAAAAGGCGTTGAAGACGCAAATGGTAAAATTGATATTACAGTAAAAGCAGACGCTAAAACAAAGCCAGCTATTGGTGGTACAAATATAATAGATGGTTTAGCATCATTCTTTAATGTTGAAAACAAAGTTGAAGAAATAAATATAATTTTTGGTGAAGCAACACCTCTAAAAGTAACAAAAGCTGATGTAAAGAAAGGTGATGCAACATTAAAACAACAAGTTATTGAATGGGCAAAAAATAATGCTAGTACAATATTTGATCCAACAACTTTAGCATCTCTACTTACAAAATATGAAGGTAGCAGTATAGACCAAATAATTGAAAAAATAACAAATGAAGACTTATATTTCGCATTAAAAGAGAAAACAGCAACAATAGAAGTAGTATTAACAGAAGATGCACAATCTAATAAAGGACACGACAAAGAAAGCTATGATTTAAGTCTTAAATTAGCAGAATCAACTGTTGATGTTAAATCAAAACTATCTGAAGCTGCAAGCAAAGTAAATGAAACTTACTTTACAGTTACACCTAGTGAAGAAAACAACACTGTAACATGTAAAGTTAATCAACCAGAAGGAACATTGGCTAGTATACAAGAATCAAAGATTCTAGAAGCCCTAATTGCTGCTGCAAATGTAGATGGTGTTGAAAAAATCGAATTAATATACAGCGATGATGTAAAATTAGACGTAACAAGTAAGACAACGACAGATGAAGTTGAAGTTTGGTTAGGAATAAATGCTTCAAAAATATTAGGAGACGGCAAAAACTTAGGTAATGCAACATTAGATGAAATGGTAGGAAAGAAATTCAAAGCTAAACTAACATTCAAAGATTCTTATAAAAAAACTGAAGGCTCATTTGATGAATATGAATTTACTTTCGTTAAAGAAGTTGATACAGACGCTTTAGTAAGCAATGCTGCGAAATTAATAGCAGAAAAAAATGAATTTTTCACAACAACTGATAACAAAGATGGTTCAATTGATCTTAAAATAAAAGACGTAACTACAGTTCTAGATTTGGTTAAAGGAACAAACATAATGAATGCCTTACTTAAGATTGCACAAGATCATGGAGTAGCTAAGATTACTGTATCAGATGGTAATCAACATACATTAGTATATGATAAAAGTGCTACAGATGTAGAATATAATCGCGCTTGGGTAGAAAATTTTATAAAAGAAGTTGTAGATAAAGAAAGTACATCAAGCATTACATTAAAAGATTTACTTGATAAAACATTTACTGTAACAATAGAATTAAATGAATATGCAAGCAAGAAAGTAAGTGCAAAAGAGTCTTATACAGTAAAATTTACAGCGGAAAGTCATACAGTTACATTTAAAGATTACAATGGTAAAGATAAAGTAGAAACAATATATAAAGGTGAAACTATTACTGAACCAGAACTACCAACAAAAGATGGTTATATATTCAAAGAATGGCAAAAAGATGGCAAGCCATATACTTTTGGTAAAGAAGTAGGAGAAAATATAGATCTAACAGCAAAATGGGTAAAAAGAGTTGATCTTGATGGATATGCTAAAGACATAGCAAATGTACAAGGAAGAGACGACTTTAATATGAACATAGAAACTGAAAATCCAACCAATATTGACTTTAACATCTTGAAACTAGATAAGGATATAATAAATATACAAGGATCAAATACAGGCATATGTGCTAAATTATCTAAGATGTTATCAGCAGAAAATGGCGTTGAAAAAATAGATATAAGTTATACAAAAAAAGAAAATGGATCAGGTTCTTGCACATTAAATAGTGGTGAATCAGCTACAATAATTGCTGGAAAGCTAATTAATGCTATAAAAGAAATAACAGGTAAAGAAGTTGAAGCTAGCGGAGCTAAATTAAATGACTTAACAAACGTAACTCTTACAATAAAAGTTACTCTAAAGAAAGGTGAAGGAGTTTTAGCAGAAGCAGTTGAAGGCAAAAATAAAATAGAAGCAGTAGACGAAGAAAAGATTACAAAAGATTACAAACTTAAATTTTTATCAGAAGCAAAACTTGTAAAGAATCAAACAGAATTAGACGAAGCATTAAGGGCTAATTATAAAAAAATATTAATTGGAGCATCATTTGATGTTAATAAAGATATAGAAGTTACAAAAGATATAGAAGTTACAAAAGAAGTTACGATTGAAAATAATGGTGAATTCACAATAACAAGAACAAATGGTACAGGCGCAAATGATTATGTATTTAATGTAACTAATGCTAATGTTACATTAAAAGGATTAAAACTTAAAGGAGCAACTAGCGGAGCATACGTTGGAGAAGGAGCAACAGTTACAGCAAATAATCTTGATGTTTCAGGATGTACAGAGTCAGGAATTAAAGTAGGACCTAAAGGAACATTTTCAGGAACAAAGGATAATTTAAAATATACTAATGAAGATTATAATCATCCTGTAATATTAGTTGAAAGTACATCTGATGATACAGGAACAGTTACACATGGAACTACATTTGCTAGAGTAGATAATGTTAAAACAATAGTAAAGGGAGTAGATAAAGCTCCAGATACACTTCAAGACAAAAAAGATGTAAAACATTACTATCTAAAAGAAGAAAATACACAAATATTTTCAATAATATTTGAATTTAATAGAAGAATGGTACAAAGATACTTCATTTACGGTGAAACAATAGTTCCACCAGAAATTAATGAGGTTTATGATGACAATCTAGCTACCCACAGTAGATATACATTTAATGGTAAATGGGAGACAGGTTCTTGGAACAGTGCGGAATATGAAGAAGTTGAGCTAAAAGGCGAAACTGTTGCAACAAAAAATGCAAAATATTATCCAAAATATGATGTGGCAAAACATAAAGAAGTATCTGACTTGAAAGCTTTACAGGATGCACTTACAAACAATGTTGATGGACAGCCAATTGTAATAAAACAAACAGGAGAGGGAGCACTTAATATAAATATTAATGAATTAAAAATCACTGGAAGCCAAGAGGTTACATTAATAGGTGATGGAGATGTCACATTAACAGGAACAATTGATGTAGCAAATACTGTACCTAGATTTTCATTATACAAATTACATATTAAAGGTAATGGAACAGGAAATCAAGTAGGAAATAGATATTATATTGTAAAATCAGATTCTGCAAAGAACGTAATGTGGTATACAACATTTACTAATGGAGCTGACAGTAAAGAAGCATATAGTGCAATATACTTGTCAGGCAACAATAAGACTAACAATATACTTGCAGATATTAGATGGAGCACATTCAATACAGACAAAATATATAATACTATCGAATTTGGTTATGGTAAAGCAGTAGCTAGTGGTACGGTAGTTAGTAGCAATGAATTTAAAGGAACACCACTTCATAACCACATCAATATCTATACAGTTGCACCAGAAGCTGTAATAGAAATAGAAAGTAATGTATTTGATGTATCTAAGAATGCAATAAGATTATCTAATACAACAGAGGCAAATGCGACATTCTGGATAAGCTATAATAGATATACAGAAACAGACAGCAACTCAGAGCATGCAGGATTTGTAGTAATGCAAAATTCTGAAGGGGCAGATGATTTCTCTAAATACACAATAATATCTAACAGAAATAAAGGCAAAGGAGATGTCTTCTTAACTAAAGATAAATCAAATAAACAAAACCGTTTCGAGTATTATGCGTCAGCAGATGGCAAGACGGTTGGAGATAATAATCCGGCTGATGATAATAAAAATGCAACAGTTATATTTGTAAATGACAAGATACTAGTTGGAAATGAAAATATAGATGAGTTAAAACAACAATATGGAAAAGAAGCATAAAAATCATATAAATACTAGCGTGGTGGAATAAATTTCCATCACGCTTTTTTTGTCCTTCCAAATTAACCTAAAGTAATACTTTTGAATATAATGTAATAATAGAAATCTATGCTTTAAATTTCTATTATAAAACATGAATATTATAAAACTAATATCTAATTTGAAAAGAGGGACAAATAGATGAATAAGACTAAGAACATCATAATAATTGCAATACTTGCTTCAATATCAATTATGGCAGTGGCTTATTCAGCTTTTGCAACAACACTAAGAATCAATGGAAATTCAGAAATTGTAGGAGAATGGAATATAAAAATTACTGGAATTGAAGCACAAGAAGTGAGTGAAGGCTGTGATGCCGGAAAACCACAATTTACTAATACCAGTGCAACATTTGATGCTAAGCTTATAAAACCTGGGGACAAGATTACCTATGTAGTCACAATTCAAAATGCAGGAACAATAAATGCAGTTCTAGATAATGCAACATTTACAGCAGATGATAAAAATGGCTCATCTGCAATTATTTATAGCACTACAGATCCAGCTCAAAACCTAGCAGCAGGAGCACAAACTACTTTAACAGTTACAGTAACTTATGATGAAGAAACAACAGAGGTACCAGAAATAAAAACAAAGACGATTATAGGTATTATAGAATATGTTCAAGAGTAATATTTTTCTCCTCTATATCGAGGAGAAAAATATTTAGTTTTTTAGGTGAAGGTTATATGAGATATTTTAAGAGTAAGGAATTATTTATAATAACAAGCTTTTATTTAATTGTAACAATTCTTTGGCTAATGGAAGATGCTGTATTTTATATAAACATAATAAACCCATTATTTTGGGGTGGAATGTTAATTTATTTAATATGGAATATAAAAAAAGGATATACAAGAATTAGTATAGATAAGAAACATGTTAAATATATGATAATAATCTCAGCATTTCATGTTGCAATCTTTTTTTATCTTGGGTTTATACTTGGGTTTGGGAAAAGTCCATATAGTCACAAAATAATATCAATTTTTAGCAATATTATAACACAAGTTTTCCCAATAATTGGTATAGAAATGTTAAGGACAGTTGTTATAAATAGCAATAAAAAAAGTAAGATTTGTTTAATATTTATAACAATATTATTAGGGTTATTACAAATAAATTATCACACATTAGGTGAAATAATTTTTAGCAGAGAGGAACTTTTCCAATATACATTTTCAGAAATATTACCAATAATTACTCAAAGTATTTTATATACGTATCTAGTACTTAAGGGTTCGTATCAAGGAATATTAATTTATAGAGTTGTTGAAAGAATGGTAATTATACTACTTCCGATATTGCCTAATATAGATTGGTTTGCTACGGCTTCATTTAATATATTATCTACATTAATTATTTATTTGCTATTCAAATACAAATTTACAAAAGAGAGGCAGGATATAAGGGAAAATAAGAAAAATCTATGGATAAAGATTAGTTATTTAGTAACACTTGTGATATCTGTTACAATTATTTCTTTTATGCTAGGTTTATTTAAGTATGAGCCAATAACTATTCTCTCAAACAGTATGTCACCTGTATTTAATCGTGGAGACGTTGTCATTTTCAAAAAATTAGATGAAGGTGATTCAAATAACATACTACCAAAAGGTTCTATTATAGTTTATAAAACTGAAAACAAAAATATAGCTCATAGAATTGTAAATATAATAAAAAATGGTGATACAGTATTATATCAAACAAGAGGTGATAGCAATAATTCACCTGATACTAATTTAGTACAAACAGATCAAATTAGGGGTATATATACATTTCACATTAAATATCTAGGTTTTCCATCTATTTGGCTATATGATTATTTTAATGATGAATAGTAAAGTGCGTGTAAAAAGGGAGGGGTGATGATTATGTTTAAGAAAAAGAGAATGTATAGATGCAAAAGTAGAATGAAGGATAATACTTATAAAATCAATTTTCTAATTATTTTTATAATTGTACTTGCATTTATATTAGGAATTTTTTTCATAAAACTGGGAACAGATTATGAGAATGCTATAACACCCATATATAGTTATGAAGCAAATAAAAATGCAAACTACGAGGTCTTGCTTAAACCAAATGATTTTTATGAAAGTAATATTCTTGCATCAGGGGGATATTACGCGTCAAAGTCAATAGATAGTTATAAAATAGATTTTGATTATAATTTCAAGGCAAATAAAGAAGCAAATATAGACTATAGCTATAACATCACAGCTAATATAGTTGGAACAGTGTCAAACAATAATGATAATGGAAAGGAAGTTTGGAATAGGACATTTACTCTTTTAGAAAATAAAGACGTAAGTGTTTATGAAGATGAGTTTTCTATAAAAGAGCCAATTAATATTAATTATGATTACTATAATAATTTAGCACGTTCTTATGAAGAAAATTATGGAATCACAATTAATGCTGTCCTAAAACTAAGTTTCAATATTTCATATAATATAGATATTTCAAACCTAGGACTCGAGAATGAAACAGATAAAGACGCTATTAAGCTTGATATTTATTTAACAGATACTGTAACAAATGCGGAAGAAAACTATGAAAAAATAACATCTAAGACTCTTAGCCAAAGCAATTTAGAAATTGCAACAAATAAAAAAATTTACTATATAATTGGTGGTATTTTTATTGTATTCTCTATTTCGTTAATTATAATAATGATAAAGCAAAATAAAAAAGCACCTGTAGAAATATATAAGAATAATATAAGACGTATTTTGAAGTATTACAAAGATTTGATTGTAACAGTTACCAACGAACCGGTTATAACTGATTTAAAAGTTATGAAAATTGATAGTTTAGATGATTTAATTGATGTAGCTGAGCAAAATAAAAGTAATATCATACACTATGAGGTAACTAAAAATATGCTAAGCAAGTTATATGTTATCATTAATAATTATGTATATATTTATACCGTAACAGATAAAAAACTAAAAATGTAGTTTTTTGACAAAATTAATTAAATATACTTTAGCAAATGTAAAAGTTATGATATAATACATTTGCTAATTTTAATATATAAGCTTGTGCCTTGAGCAAGGAAGGATAAAAAATGGAGAAAAACAAAGTAAAGGGAATAATTGAAGCTATACTTTTTGCAAGTGGTAAAGTTATAACTTTAGATGAACTTATGATAAGTTTGGAAATGGATAAGAAAGAAATTGCAGAAATTATAGATGAAATGACAAAGGAATATGAAGAAGAAAAAAGAGGAATAGAAATTGTATGCGTAAATAATGGGTATACATTGTCAAGCAAAAAAGAATATCATGAGTATATCTATCATATTATAGATAAAAGAGCAAAACCTAATTTGTCACAAGCAGCTTTAGAGGTGCTTGCAATAATTGCATACAATCCTAAAATTACAAGAGCAGAAATTGAGAACATAAGAGGGGTAAGTTCAGATGCATCATTATATAGATTGCTAGAACATAATTTAATAGAAGAAGCTGGAAAATTAGACCTTCCAGGAAAGCCAATGGCATATAAGGTAACGGAAGAATTTTTAAAGAAGTTTGGATTAAATACATTAGAAGATTTACCAGAACTTCCTAAATACAAGCTTGATGAAAATCAGCAAATTGTAATTGAAGATTTAATAGATGAAAAAAAGATAGGAGAATAATATTGGTAGAAAATTTAAAAGAAATAATGCTAACAAATGAAAAATTATTTTCTAAATATGCATGTAAATCAGAAAAAGGAATAAAATTGTATGAAGAAAATCAAGATATACGTCCAGTTTTCTTTAGAGACACAGACAAAATCATACATTCACAAAGTTATGCTAGATACATAGATAAAACACAAGTATATTCATTTATTGACAATGACCATATAACACATAGAGTTTTACATGTACAATTAGTTGCAAAAATTGCAAGAACAATAGGAAGAGTTTTAAGACTAAATGAAGATTTGATAGAAGCAATAGCACTTGGTCATGATGTTGGACATACTCCTTTTGGTCATGCAGGAGAAAAATTCTTAGATAATATAACAAGAAAAGAAAATATTGGATATTTTTGCCATAATGCACAGAGTGTAAGGATGTTAAAAGATTTAGAAAATCTTAATTTGACTGTGCAGACTTTAGATCGGGATACTTGCACATAATGGAGAAATTCTTTTAAATAAATATGAACCAGATACGAATAAAACAAAAGAGGATTTTTTAGAAGAAGTAGAAAAAGTATTTACTATTCAAGGATATAGTAAAAAAATAAAGCCTATGACATTAGAAGGAAGCGTTGTAAGGATATCAGATATAATAGCATATATTGGAAGAGATATTGAAGATGCAATAATTGTTGGAACTATAAAAAGAGAAGATGTGCCACAAAGTATTACAAAAGTTTTAGGCAACACTAATGCTCAAATAGTTAATAATTTAATAATGGATGTTATAGAGAACAGTATAGATAAGCCTTATCTAAAATATTCTGATGACGTGTTTGAAGCAATGATAGAACTAAAAAAATGGAATTATGAAAACATATACAACTCAAAAGAAGCAAGAAAGAACCTAGATGTATTAGAAAAGGCATTTTATGATTTGTTTTATTTTTATTTAGATAGAGTAGATAATAGAAAGTATATTGATATAGATGATAATATGACAGCAAGCGATAAAGTCTTATTTGAATTTATCAATAATAAAACTGATGAATACAAAGAAAAGACTGATATAAGAAGAATAATAATTGATTATATATCAGGACAAACAGATAAATTTTTCTTAAAAGAATGTAGAAAAAATTTAAAAGGCTTTACAATATAATTTTAAGTGTAATTAGTGAAAATAGTGGAAAAATTAAACAAAGTTGCAAAAAATGTAGAAATATGCTAAAATACAAATGCAAAAGAAAATAGGAGAAGATAAGTGGAAATATTAGAAATAATTTGTTTATTAATAGTTTTAATAATAGTTTTGATAGTATTTGCAGTCATGCAGATAAAGTCAGCTGGAATGAATATAAAAGACTTTTTCGATTTTATTCAAGCAAATGAGCTTTTAGACAATTTATATGATGTATCGAAAAAATATGATAAGCTTACACAAAATCAACAGATTGTGTTTTTGATAGAAGCGGAAAAGGTATTTAGTGCTTTTGATAAAGTACCTGATGTTTTATGGGAAGAAGAGTATCAAAAATACTCAAAGATATTAGATATTTATAGAGAAATTAAAATGGTTAGATGGAATGAAAAGTAAACATAAATAAAAATAGGGCATATAATACTATTGATAAAATTTTAAGCAGAAATGGAGGAACTAGAATACTATGGAAGATGTAATTGCAGTTGTAATGGCAGCTGGAAAAGGTACTAGAATGAAAACAAATAAATCTAAAGTTGTACATAAGATATATGGTAAAGAGTTAATTACGAGAGTTGTTGATACAGCACATAAGGCTGGAATAAAAGATATTATAACTGTTGTAGGACATAAAAGAGAAGAAGTAGAAAGCATATTAGGTGATAGTGTAAAATATGCTTATCAAGATGAGCTCTTAGGAACAGGACATACAGCAATGCAAGCAATACCTTTCTTAAAAGGAAAAAAAGGAAAGGTAGTAGTATTATATGGAGATGTACCAATTATAAGACCAGAAACAATAAAAAAGCTTATAGCTAAAAGTGTTATAGATAGAGAATATGCAACAATACTTACAGCTATATATGATAATCCAACTGGATATGGAAGAGTAGTAAGAGATATTGGAGGAAATGTCAAGGCTATTGTAGAAGAAAAGGATGCAACAGAGGATGAAAGAGCCATAACAGAAATAAATGCTGGAGTATACTGCTTTGACATAGAAGAACTTATACTTGCACTAGAAAAATTAACTCCAAATAATGCACAAGGGGAGTATTATTTAACAGACGTTATAAAAATAATGAATGACAAAGGACTAAAGACTGGTGCAATAATTGTTGAAGATAATACAGAAATTCTAGGAGTAAATGATAGATCACAACTAGAGATGCTTACTAGAATTCTAAGAATAAGAATAAACCAAGAACACATGGAAAATGGAGTCACAATAGAAGATATAAATAATACATATATCTATGATGATGTAAAAATTGGAATTGATACAGTAATACATCCTAATACAACCATAAAATCAGGCGTAGTTATTGGCGAAAATTGTGAAATAGGACCAAATGCATATATAAGAGAAGGTTGCCAAATTGCAGACAATGTAAAAATTGGAAGCTTTGTAGAGGTAAAAAAAGCTGTAATTGGAAAAGGAACAAAAGTACCTCATCTATCATATATGGGAGATTGTGAGATTGGAAGCAATACAAATATTGGATGTGGAACAATTACATGCAATTATGACGGATTTAAAAAGAGTAAAACAATAATTGGTGACAATTCATTTGTTGGTTCAAATGTAAACTTCATTGCACCAGTAAAAGTAGGAAATAATACACTTATAGCAGCAGGTTCCACAATAACTGATGATGTACCAGATGATTCACTAAGTATTGCAAGAGAAAGACAGATTAATAAAGAAGGATGGAATAAGAAATAAAAAGAATAACCCGTTTGAAAAAAATCAAACGGGTTATTCTTTTGCTTGGAATTGGTCTTAACTTAGGAGATGTGCGTTGCTACACTAAATATGTGTAGCTTTATCATGCTTGAAGCAATGGTTAAAAGGGCTTAGTGTTTATGGCTACCTTGAACAGCGATATACAACTACCTTTAGGAATTGTGTCGCGTCCGTTCGGGATTTCCGGCCCAGTGTATGATGCTACATAAATTGTATCATCAGGGGTGAAGGAACAGTTACCTTCTTTGACCTTTACTTCAAACATGAAGATATGGGATAGAACCCTTGCTAAGTTGCGGTTTGAAATACACGAAATAACATTGCTCGGTATATCAAACGCACTTATCCGCTCACGGCGGAGATACATGTTGGGTGACCTTGTATTTAATACAGGGTCAAACGAGTCGAGTAAATAATTTTTACCCATCTGTTTTTTCCTCCAATTAAATTATTAGCAAATTCCATAGCTTTTCTACAAACCCAAATAGGGAGTAGAGTAAAACTTAAAATAAGCTTATTCCAATTATAACACAATCAACATAAAATGTCAAAATCTTGTTTAATATATAATAATAAAATAAACAAAAAGCCTGATTCATGTAAGAACCAGGCTTATATTAAATCCCGTAGAATTTTTTTTGCTCTCTCAAAATCTTCCTGTGTTGCTGTTCGTGTGTCATCAAGAGGATATTTAACTCCCATGTTTTCCCATTTAAATTTACCTAAATCATGATAAGGAAGAATTTCAACTTTTTGTACAGTTTTTAAAGAAGAAATAAAATTTTTTAGTTTAATTAAGTCTTCTTCATCATCAGTATATCCTGGAACTAATACTTGCCTTATCCACATAGGCTTTCCAATACTACTTAAATATTCTGCAAACTGGATTTCAAGTTCATTTGAAAAACCAACTAGTTCTTTTGATTTAGATGGTACTATATGTTTAATATCTAACAAAAATAAATCTGTTAAATCAATTAATTCTTTAACTGTATTAGTTAAGCCAAACATACCAGAAGTATCAATAGCTGTATGAATACCATATTTTTTTAATTCCTTAAATAAAGCAATCAAAGATTTTGCTTGAAGCAAAGGCTCACCACCAGAAACTGTTACACCACCACCAGATGGTTTTATATAACTTTGATATTTTAAGATTTTTTGTACAATATCATCTACAGGTACAATTTGTCCTACATTTTCTTCCCAAGTATCCCTATTTTGGCAATATTTACATCTTAAGTGACAGCCCTGAAGAAAGATGACATATCTTATTCCAGGACCGTCAACAGTACCAAAACTTTCAAAAGAATGAACTCTTAAACTCTGATTTTCTCCCATTTTTAAATACTTCCCTTAAATCTTTTCATGAATAGTTCTATTAATAACATCAAGCTGTTGCTCACGAGTTAATTTTACAAAGTTTACAGCATATCCAGAAACTCTTATTGTAAGTTGAGGATATTTTTCTGGATGCTCCATAGCATCTAATAATAAAGATCTATCAAATACGTTTACATTGATATGATGTCCGTCTTGAGCGAAGAAACCATCAAGCATACTTACTAAGTTATTAACTCTTGAAGATTCATCTTTACCAAGAGCCTTTGGTGTAATAGAGAATGTGTATGAGATACCATCTTCTGCATATTCATATGGAAGCTTAGCAATAGTATTCATAACGGCAAGAGCACCATTAGTATCTCTACCATGTAGAGGGTTAGCTCCAGGACCGAAAGGTTCTCCTCCTTTTCTACCATCAGGTGTAGTACCTGTTGCTTTACCATAAACAACATTAGATGTTATTGTAAGAACTGATAATGTGTGTTTTGAATGTTTATAAGTTGTATGTTTTTGTATTTTTCCTAAGAATCTCTTAATAACATCTACTGCTATTTCGTCAACTCTGTCGTCATCATTACCATATTTAGGAAAATCTCCTTCAATTTGATAATCGACAGCAAGTCCAGTTTCATCTCTAATAACTTTAACTTTAGCGTATTTTATAGCTGAAAGTGAATCTGCAACAACTGAGAGTCCCGCAATTCCACATGCCATAGTTCTTAATATATCTCTATCATGAAGTGCCATTTCTATTGCTTCATAAGAGTATTTATCATGCATATAATGGATAGCGTTTAAAGCTTTGATATAAATTTTTGCTACATATTCCATCATATTATCAAATTTTTCCATAACTTCGTTATAATCAAGATATTCAGAAGTAATTGGTGCAAATTTTGGTGTTACTTGTTTTCCTGATTTTTCATCTCTACCACCATTAATAGCATAAAGTAGAGTTTTAGCAAGATTTGCACGAGCACCAAAGAATTGCATTTGTTTACCGATACGCATTGCAGAAACACAGCATGCGATTCCGTAATCATCTCCCCAGAATTTTCTCATTAAATCATCATTTTCATATTGAATAGAAGAAGTTTTAATAGAAAGTCCTGTTGTATATTCTTTAAATCCTCTAGGTAATCTTGTAGACCAAAGAACTGTTAAGTTTGGCTCTGGAGCAGGACCTAAATTCTCTAATGTGTGTAAAATTCTAAATGAATTCTTTGTAACTAGAGTTCTGCCATCAATTCCCATACCACCGATACTTTCTGTTACCCAAACTGGGTCTCCACTAAATAACTCATTGTATTCAGGTGTTCTTAAGAATCTAACCATTCTAAGTTTCATAATAAAGTGGTCCATGATTTCTTGAGCACCTTCCTCAGTTAATTTACCACTCTTTAAGTCTCTTTCAAAATAAATATCTAAGAAAGTAGAAGTTCTACCAAGACTCATAGCAGCTCCGTTTTGATCCTTGATTGCTGCTAAGTATCCAAAGTACAACCATTGAACAGCTTCTTTTGCAGAAGTTGCAGGCTTTGAAATATCACAGTCATATTTTGCTGCCATTACTTTTAATGCTTCTAATGATTTAATTTGTTCAGCAAATTCTTCTCTTTCTCTTACTAATTCCTCTGTAAAGTTATCTTGATCTAATAATTCCATAATATGCTTTCTTTCTTCAATTAAAGTGTCTACTCCATAAAGAGGAATACGTCTGTAATCTCCTATAATTCTTCCACGTCCATATCCATCAGGAAGACCTGTAAGTAAATGTGAACTTCTTGCAGCTCTTACATCAGGAGTATAAACATCAAAAACACCATCGTTATGTGTTTTTCTTGCTCCGTGGAATATAGCTGCTGTGTCTGGATCCATTTTTCTTCCATAAGCCTCACAAGATTTTTCAACTATTCTGACACCACCAAAAGGCATAATAGCTCTTTTTAAAGGGGCATCTGTTTGAAAACCTACAATTTCTTCTAAAGATTTATCTATATATCCTGCTTTATGAGAA
>CANRCJ010000014.1 GCA_947629105.1 uncultured Clostridia bacterium
AAGAGTAATATGAGGTTAATCTTTTAGCTTTATATTATTCGTGCAAAGGTGAATTATAGCTTTGCTTTTAGGTTATAATTTGCCGGAGATGAGAGTATATTGTGTGTATGCAAATTGCATTTTATTGATTTTTTAATCAATATTTTATATGTGATTAAATTATATACAATATATTCAAAGTTAAGATTATATTTATATTTAATAATTTGTATTAGTAGTCCTTCAAGGACGAATATATATATTATGAGTGTACTTATAGTCGAGCGAAAGATTACTATATGTGGCTGATTGTCTAGTTATATAGCAATATATATTAGATGAAAAAGTTATGTGTAGTAGTTCTAGCTGAAGATTAATATTAGTTTTATCGAAGATAAAAGGTTGAGATATTTCTCAACCTTAATCTTTTTTATATATCCAAATTTTGTACATATTTTGCATTTTGTTCAATAAACTGTCTTCTTGGCTCTATGTCGTCTCCCATAAGAAGTGTGAATGTTTCATCTGCTTTCATTGCATCATCTAATCTTACTTTAATTAATATTCTTCTTTCTGGATCCATTGTTGTTTCCCATAATTGGTCCGGGTTCATTTCTCCTAGACCTTTGTATCTTTGAATTGATATACCATCTCTTGGAATTCCTTTTTCATCAAGTTCCTTGTATGCTTTTGCTAAGTCTTCATCTGTGTAGCAATATATATCATCCATTCCTTTTTTAGAAAGTTTATATAATGGTGGTTGTGCTAAATATACATTTCCATTTTCAATAAGTGGTCTCATATATCTAAAGAAGAATGTCAAAAGTAAAGTTCTAATATGTGCTCCATCAACATCTGCATCTGCCATTATGATTACTTTTCCATATCTTATTTTTGTTATATCAAAATCTGCACCAATTCCTGCACCTATTGCAAGTATTACTGGTTGAAGTTTATCATTTCCATATATTTTATCAGCTCTTGATTTTTCTACATTAAGCATTTTTCCCCAAAGTGGAAGTATTGCTTGGAATGACCTATCTCTTCCCTGCTTTGCACTTCCTCCTGCTGAATCTCCCTCGACTATATATACTTCACATAGCTCAGGATCTTTTCCACTACAATCTGCAAGTTTTCCGTGGAAGTGTAGAACCTTCCATAGAGCTTTTCTTTCTAGCAAGTTCTCTTGCTTTTCTAGCTGCTTCTCTTGCACGAGATGCACTTATACATTTTTCCAATATTGCTTTAGCAACATTTGGGTTTTCTTCTAAGAATGTTGATAATGCATCTGCTACAGCATTTGCAACAATTCCTGTAACATTGCTATTACCTAATTTTGTTTTAGTTTGTCCTTCAAATTGTGGTTCTTTTACTTTTACTGAAATTACTGCTGTCATTCCTTCTCTTATATCTTCGCCTTGTAGATTCTGATCTTTATCTTTTAACACACCATGGTTTCTTGCATAATCATTAAATACTTTTGTAACAGCTCTCTTAAATCCCTCTAAGTGGGTTCCTCCTTCTATTGTATTTATGTTATTAACAAATGTATAAATATTTTCTGAATATGATGTTGTATATTGAATTGCAACTTCAATAGGAACTTCTCCATCTTTTTCTATATATATTGGTAATTCATGTATTTTTTCTTTATTTTTATTTAAGTATTCAACAAAAGAGTTTAGTCCACCTTCGAAGCAAAAGTCTGCTTTTCTTTCTTTTTGTTCTTCCTCTTCTTCGCCTTCTACTTTTTCTCTTACTCTTTTATCTTCTATTGTAATTCTTAATCCTTTGGTTAAAAATGCCATTTCTCTAAATCTTTTTTCTAGTACTTCATATTCATATTCTAGAGTTTCAAATATTTCACTATCTGCTAAGAATCTTACTTTTGTTCCAGTTTTATCAGAATCGCCTATTCTTGTAAGTGGTTGTACAGTTTTTCCTCTTTCAAACTTCATTTGGAAAATTCCGCCATCTCTTTGTATAGTAACTTCTGTCCATTCTGATAGCGCATTAACAACTGATGAACCAACTCCATGAAGACCTCCAGATACTTTATATCCACTATCTCCTCCGAATTTTCCACCTGCATGTAAAATTGTATATACAGTTTCTGCTGCTGATATTCCAGTTTTTGCGTGTTTTTCAACTGGTATTCCTCTTCCGTTATCCTCAACACAAATTATATTACCTGGTTCTATTGTTACATTTATATTATTACAATATCCTGCAAGTGCTTCATCAACACTATTGTCAACTATCTCATATACTAAGTGATGCAATCCTCTTACAGATACACTTCCTATATACATTCCAGGTCTTTTTCTAACTGCCTCTAATCCTTCCAATACCTGTATTTGATTTGCTCCATATTCGTGATTTACTTTGTCCATTGTTTTCCTCCTTTGGCTTCTTCCATTCCTTATTATATTATTCTTTTTATTAAAAAATCAAGTATTATTTTTTCAATCTATATTTTTTTCTTCGACATTTCCGATTTTCTACATAGAATATTTTTTTATTTTCATTTGTTAACTCTAGCTTATCTGTACAAGTTATAATAATTTGTGTATCTTTTACATCTTCTAAGAAACTTTCTCTTCTTTCTTTATCTAATTCTGACATAAAATCATCTAATAAAAGTACTGGTTTTTCTTCTATTTCATCTTTTATAATTTCTAATTCACTTAGTTTTATCGATAAAATAGCACTTCTATGCTGTCCTTGAGATCCATATATTTCTATATCATTTTCATTTATATATAATTTTAAGTCATCTCTATGTATTCCTTTTACTGTATATCCTTTTATTATATCTAATTTTCTATTTTTTTCTAATAACTTAAAAAACTCTTCCTTATCTGTAAAATCAGATATATATTCTATTCTTACCTTTTCTTTGTTATTAGTTATTTTTTTATGAATATCTTCTATTTTTTCTTTGAGTTTTTGTACAAATTCTTTTCTGTAAAAATTTATTACCTCTGCATAATCCGAAAGCTTCCTATCCCAAATTTCAAGCATTTCATCATTTTTATTTTCAAACTTTATTTGCTTTAAATAGTTGTTTCTTTGCTCTATTGTCTTTTCATACATATTTAGATTATACAAATATGCAGGTCTTAACTGACTTATCATTATATCTAATAATCTTCTTCTTTTTGACGGTCCATCTTTAAATATATTTATATCATCAGGATTAAAAAGTACTATATTAATATTTCCTAAAATTTCACTTATCTTTTTTACTTTAATATCATTTAAGTAAATCATTTTTTTATTTGAAATTTCAATTTTTACTTTTCCATCCCTATCTTTTTTTGCATAACTAATTTCTATTTTTGCAAAATCTTTATTAACATTTATAACTTCTCTATCTTTTCCTGCTCTATATGACTTTCCTATTGCAGACATATATATTGCTTCTAGTATATTAGTTTTCCCCTGTGCATTATTTCCATAAAATATGTTTATATTTTTTCCAAGTGTAATTTCTTGTTCTACATAGTTTCTAAAATTTTGCATTTTTATCTTATCTATGTACATCTTTATCCTCTTATTCTTGAATTCTTATAGGTAATATCATATATACGTAATCTCCATTTTCTTCTACTGATTTAATTATTGATGGAGATATACTACTTCCAAATTCAACATAAATTTCTTCATCATCTATTGCTTTTAATGCATCTAAGAAATATTTTGGATTAAATCCTACCTCTAGGTTTTTACCTTCTGTTGTAATAAATATTTCTTCCTTTGCATCTCCTGCTTGGTTTTTGCATGATATAACTATTTTACCTATTTCGACTTGAACCTTTACAGGATATTTTCTTTCTTTTTCTATACTAGACATAGAAATTAAGCTTACTCTTTCGAAACATTCTTGTAAATCTTTTTTATTAACTCTAATTCTTGTTTCATAAGTTTTTGGAATAACTTTTTCATATTCCAAAAATTCTCCCTCTAGTAATCTTGTTACAATTTTGCAATTTTCCATTTCGAATAATGCTTGGTTCTTTGCAACACTTATTTTAATTTTTTCAAATGAATCAGATATAATTTTGTTTACTTCATTTAAAGTTTTTCCAGGTATTATTACTTTAAAGTCATTAACTTTTTCTTCTAAGTTTCTTTGTTTCCATCCTAATCTATATCCGGTCAACTGCAACAACATTTATTTTGTTATTTTTTATTTCAAATAAACATCCTGTAAAAATTGGCCTATGTACTTCTGTACTTACTGCAAAAATTGTTTTGCTAATCATATCTTTTAAAGTATTTTGTTCTAGCTCTACCCAATTTTCTTCATCTATTTTAGGAAGTTCTGGAAATTCTAGTGGATTCATTGTAGCAAGTTTATATAATGATCCTTCGCATTCTATTACAAGTAAATCTTTATCATCTACTGTAATTGTAATATCAGTATCTGGTAATCTTCTTATTATTTCACTAAATACTGAAGCAGTAACAACTGTATTTCCTTGCTCTAATACCTCACAGTCTATTACATATTCAATACCTAATTCTAAATCATATGTTGTTAATTTAACCTGGTTTTCATTTGTTTGAATAAGTATGCCTTCTAATATAGGCATTGTAGTTTTAGAAGATACTCCTCTTACTACGGAATTAATAGCTTTGAGCAAATTTGATTTTTCACAGACGAATTTCATTTTAGCTCTTCCTCCTTTATAAATTATAATATTTTTAGTAGTAGTAATAGTAGTCGTGTGAATTGTGTGGAAAAGTTATTTTTTGTTTATATCCGTAGGCTTTAAGCACGTGGATAATTTGTTGATAACTTTTACCAGAATCCACAACAAAAAATTTTTTATGTGGAAAATAAAGTTTTCAACAAGTTTTAAACACGTTATTCACAAATTAATGTTAATAACTAATGTCTTTCTTCCGTAAGAAGAATTACATTTATTTATTGCTTAAAAAATTTATCAAACAATATTTTTCACAAAAGTTATTTTTTTATTTATATATCAATCTTTAGGTTTTAATATAATGTTTTTCACACTATCCACAATTGACTTTGTTGTTTTGCTATTTTTAATTTCAGTTTCTATTTTGTTACATGCATGCATAACTGTTGAGTGATCTCTTCCTCCAAATGCATTACCTATATTTTTATATTGCATTTTAGCAAGTTCTCTACAAAGATACATAGCTATTTGTCTTGGATAAGCAATTTCATTAGAACGTTTTGAACTATCTATATCCCCTACATCTATGTTAAAATATCTTGCAACAGTATCTTTTATGTAATCAGATGAAATGACTTTTTCTTTATGATTTATTACATCAACTATGGCTTTTTCAGCAAGTTCAAATGTTATCGGACTATGAGTTAAAGATGCTTGGGCTACAATTTTTTTTAGTGTTCCTTCAAGTTCTCTTATATTTGAATCAACTTTTGTTGCTATATTTGAAAGAACTAAATCATCTATTACTATATTTTCAAGTTGAACCTTTTTCCTAAGAATAGCAAGTCTTGTTTCATAGTTTGCAGCAGATATATCTACTAAAAGTCCCCAATCAAATCTTGATTTTAAGCGCTCTTCTAAAGGATTAATATCTTTTGGTGGTTTATCACTTGTAAGAACAATTTGTCCTTTATTATCGCAAATTGAATTGAAGGTATGAAAAAATTCTTCCTGTATCCCCTCTTTACCTGCAATAAACTGAATATCATCTATTAAAAGAACATCAATATTTCTATATTTTTGTCTAAAAAATTCATTTGAGTTATTTTTAATTCCATTAATAAAATCATTTGTAAATTGCTCTGAAGTTACATATAATACTTTTTTATTTGGAGTTCTTCTAAGGATTTCATTTCCTATTGCATGCATAAGGTGCGTCTTTCCAAGACCAACTCCACCATATATAAAAAGTGGATTATATGATATTCCAGGAGCCTCAGCAACAGCAAGAGATGCAGCTTGTGCAAATCTGTTGTTCTCCCCTATTACAAAATTATCAAATGTATAATCTGGTTTTAAATTTGAATTAAATTGATTTCCATAAGATTGTATAGTTGTTTCATTATTTGATTCTTCTAGGTTTTTTGCTGTAACATAATTTAATTTATATATTTTTTGAGTTATATCCTTAAAGCAATTAATTAATAGTGGTTCATATTGTTTTATTTGATTGCCATAAAACTCTGTAGGCACAAGTAAATTTATAACATCATTTTGAATTGATGCAATTTCAACAGGTGCAATCCAAGTGTCGTATGCTAGCTGTGTTATGGCTTGCATTGATTTTTCTTTAACTGAATTCATTAAATTTTGATAATCATTATATTCTTCTTGCATAACATCCTCCATTTAAATTTTTCCTTCACATATAATATCAAAAAAAAGAAAAAAATGTCAATAAAAAATGTGGAAAAAATTTAAGAAAATGTGGAAAAATTTTTAAACACGTATTTCCCTAAGAAAATTTCAAAAAAGCTTGACAATTAGATTAGTTTTAATGTATAATTTTAATGTTATTTATAAATCAATTTAGGAGGTGCAAAATGAAGAGAACATATCAACCAAAAAAATTACAAAGACAAAAAGAACATGGTTTCTTAAAAAGAATGAAAACAAGATCTGGAAGAAACATACTAAAAGCAAGAAGAGCAAAGGGTAGAAAAAGTTTAACAGCTTAAGTTATAATTATATAATTTAGAAGTGATAATATGAAAAAAACTAAAAACTTAAAGAAAAATTATGAATTTAAAATTGTATTAACTAAGGGAAAATATTGTTCAGGAAAATACATAGAGGCTTTTTTTATTAAAAATAATTTAAAAATAAATAAAATAGGAATTGCAATAGGAAAAAGTCAGGGAATAGCGGTAAAAAGAAATTATTTTAAAAGATTAATTAGAGAAGCATATAGATTAAATGAAGAAAAAATAGAAATAGGGAACAGTATTGTATTTTTAGTAAAAAAGAAAGTTAATAATGATGAAATTAATTTTCAAAATGTTCAAAACGATATAATAGGAATTTTACAAAAAATAGGACAAGTATAGTTATTATGAGAAAAATTTTAATTTTTTTTATTGAAAAATATCAAAAATATATATCACCAATTTTAGGAAATAATTGTAAATACTATCCGACATGCTCAGAATATACGAAACAGGCAATAGAAAAGTATGGGGCATTTAAAGGCATTTTTTATGGAATAAAAAGAATTATAAAATGCAATCCATTTTCAAAAGGGGGATATGACCCTTTAAAATAGTACGGAGGAATTATATGTTATCGTTTTTTGCGAATTTATTTGGCTATTTATTAAATTTTTTATATAATTTAATTCAAAATTATGGATTAGCAATAATTTTATTTTCAATAGTTGTAAAAATAGTATTATTGCCAATATCTATAAAACAACAAAAAACAATGAAAAAAACAGCTAAAATTCAAGAACAACTAAAGGTACTACAAGTAAAATATAAAAATAATCCAGAGGCTTTGCAAAAAGAAACTTTTGATTTATACAAAAGGGAGAATATGAGTCCTTTTGGAGGATGTTTAAGTGCAATAATTCAAATAATATTGTTATTTTCAGTGTTCTACTTAGTTAGATGCCCTTTGACATATATGAAAAAGGTTGATCCTACTATAATTGAGAAATATACAAATGAAATAAATGAAAACTCTGAAAATAGAGATGCTTATCCAGAAATATCAATTATTAGAGAAAAGTCTGCAGAAGATGAGGCTGTATATATAAATATGGAATTCTTTGGACTAGATTTAAGTAGCATTCCATCAAAGGATTTTTCTGATTGGAAAACATATGTAATACCTGTACTTTATGTTATATCTACATTTGTTTCAATGAAATTTACAGCGTCAATGCAGGATAATAAGAAGAAGGAAAAGAAGGAAGAAAAAGAAGAACCAGATGAGTTAGATATAATGAATCAAACAAATAAAAATATGACATATATGATGCCAATAATTGCAATATCAATATCACTTATAGCACCATTAGGACTTGCGTTATATTGGTTAACAAACAATATACTTATGATTCTAGAAAGATTACTACTAAATAAAGTAGTTAGGGAGAAGGAGGAAGAGGCAAATGCCTGATTCAAAAGTTTTTGAAGGAAAAACAACTAATGAGGCAATTGAAAAAGGATTAAAAGAATTAAAGGTATCTAAAAATGATGTTGAAATAAAAGTATTAGAAAATGAAGATAAAAGAAGCTTTTTTAATATATTAGCTCCTAGAGTTGTAAAAGTAGAACTTATATTAAAAGAGAAAAAAGAAGAAAAAAAGAACAATGTAGAAAAGCCTAAAGTAGAAGTAAAAGTTGATGAAAAAATTCTTGAAAATGCAAAACAAAAAATTACAGATTTTTTGGATAAATTTTTAAATCAAACAACAGGTGAAAAAATAGATTATACATGCGAAATAGATGGAAATGCTATAAAAGTTGAAATAGAAGATAGAAGAGTTGATTTTCTTATAGGATATAGGGGAGAGACAATGAACTCTCTCCAAGCAATCTTAACTGCTATTGCAACTAAAGATGCTGCTGAAAAAATAAGAGTTGAAATAGATGTTTTAGGATATAGAGAAAAGAGAAAGAAAGCATTAGAAGAGCTTGCAGAAAAAATTGCAAAAAGTGTTATAAAAACTAGAAAATCTATAACATTAGAACCTATGACACCTTACGAAAGAAAGATAATACATACAACGTTACAAGATAACTCAAAGGTAAAGACAGTAAGCATAGGAGAAGGAACACATAGAAAGGTAGTAGTTTCATTAAAATAAATATAGTATATAAAATCTAAGGTCAAAGTGAGGATTTATATATTCAAAATTATTTTGGATATTTAATTACTTTGACTTTTTTTTAATTGAATAGGAAAAATCATAGATTTTCCTATTCAATTAAAAAATGCTGAACGCAGCCTTTGAGATTTCCTCCCTATGGTCGGAAACTCAAATCGGCACGAACAAAGGGCGCCGAGGCGCTTTGTTCTATAATAAAAGGAGAAGAAAATGAGTACAATAGTTGCAATATCAACAGCATTAGGAAACAGCGGAATTGGAATAATAAGAATGAGTGGAGAAGAAAGCTTTGATATAATAAAAAAAATATTCAAACCTAAGTCGAAAATAGTAGACATAAAACCAAACACTATTAATTACGGCTATATTGTCGATAGAGACAAAATAATTGATGAAGTATTAGTTTCCTTTTTTAAGTCACCAAAATCGTTTACAACTGAAAATATGTGTGAGATAAATTCTCATGGTGGAATTTTAATAATGAATAAGATATTAGAAGTTTGCTTAAAAAATGGAGCTGAGCTTGCAGAACCAGGAGAATTTACCAAAAGAGCATTTCTTAATGGAAGAATAGACTTATCACAGGCAGAAGCTATTGTTGATATTATTAATGCTAAATCAGAAAAAGAAGCAAAGGCATCTATAAAACAATTAAAAGGAGAACTATCAGAAAAATTATTAGAAATAAAAACACAAATATTGGATGTATTGGTAGATATAGAGGCTTCGATTGATTATCCTGAATATGATGTAGAAGAAGTTACGAATAATAGAGTCTTAGATACAATGGAGACAATTAATAAGAGATTAGAAGAATTAAGAAAAACCTTTGAAAACGGTAAATTAATTAAAGAAGGAATTAATATTGCAATAGTTGGCAAACCAAATGCAGGTAAATCTTCACTTCTAAATGCTATATTGAAAGAGGATAGAGCAATAGTTACAGAGTATGAAGGAACAACAAGGGATACAATAGAAGAATTTATACAGATTGATGGAATACCAGCAAAAATAATTGATACAGCTGGAATAAGAGAAACTGATAATATTGTAGAAAAAATTGGAATAAATAAATCAAAAGAAGCTGCAGATGAGGCAGATTTAGTTATTGCAATAATAGATTCAAGTAAAAAGATTACAGATGAGGATATAGAAGTTTTAAATTTAATAAAAAACAAAAAGGGAATGGTGCTTTTAAATAAAAATGATCTAGAAGTGAAAGTCAAAGAAGAAGAAATAACTAATATAGTGGGCAATAAGCCTATTTTACATATATCTGCATTAAATAAAAAAGGAATAGAAGAAATCTTTAAAACAATATCAAATATGTATAAATTAAATGAGATTGAAATAGACGATAGTCTCACAATCACAAATAATAGACACAAGCAAGCAATAGACGATATGATAAAAAATGTAGAAAAAGCAAAAGATTCAATACACAAAAAAATGCCAATAGATGTAGTTACCATACATATAACAGATATATTAAATGATATAGGAAAGATAACAGGAGAAAGTGTTTCAGAAGATATAATCAATGAAATATTTAAAAAGTTTTGTTTAGGAAAATAAAAAATATATTTTGTTTCATGTGAAACATTAGTAAAAAACAAGGAGGAAGAAATGAAGTATTTTGCAGGAGAATATGATGTAGCAGTAATTGGTGGAGGACATGCAGGTTGCGAAGCAGCTCTAGCAACAGCAAGAATGGGATTTAAAACGCTTCTATTTTCAATAAGTTTAGAAGCAATAGCAAATATGCCATGTAATCCTAATATAGGAGGAACATCTAAAGGACATTTAGTAAGAGAAATAGATGCTTTACGGTGGCGAAATGGGAAAGAATATTGATAAAACTTTTATACAGTCAAAAATGCTAAATACGTCAAAAGGACCAGCAGTATATTCTTTAAGAGCACAAGCAGATAGAAAAAAATATCATATTGAAATGAAACATACACTTGAAAAACAAGAAAACTTATTTATAAAGCAAGCAGAAATTGTAAATATAGGTGTAGAAGATGGAAAAATAAAAAGTGTTGAAACAAATATAGGAGCAATATATAATGTAAAAGCAGTAGTACTCGCAACTGGTACATATTTAAAAGGCAAAATTTTTATTGGAGAAGTTTCATATGAAAGCGGACCAGATGGAGTATTTCCAGCAAATAAATTATCAGAATGTTTAAAAAATTTAGGAATAGAAATAGTAAGATTTAAGACAGGTACACCAGCTAGAGTAAATAAAAATTCGATAGATTTTTCAAAAATGGAAATACAAAACGGTGATGATGAAATAGAGATGTTTTCATTTGAAAATGAAGAAAAAAAGATAGACCAAGTGCCATGTTATTTGACATATACAAATGAAAAAACGCATGAAATTATAAGAAAAAATTTACACCGTTCACCACTATATTCAGGAAATATCAAAGGAACAGGTCCAAGATATTGCCCTTCAATAGAAGATAAAGTTGTAAGGTTTAGTGATAAACCAAGACATCAAATATTTATAGAGCCAATGGGACTAGATACAGAAGAAATGTATGTCCAAGGGATGAGTTCGTCTTTACCAGAGGAAGTACAAATTGAAATGTATAGAACAATACCAGGACTTGAAAATGTACAATTTACAAGACCTGCTTATGCTATAGAATATGATTGTATTGAACCATCTCAACTAAAACTTTCATTAGAACTTAAGAAAATTTCAGGAATGTTTTTTGCAGGACAGATTAATGGAACATCTGGATATGAAGAAGCTGCAGCACAAGGAATTATTGCTGGAATAAATGCGGGGCTAAAGTTAAAAGGAAAGAAGCCTCTTATATTGGATAGAGCAGATGGATATATTGGAGTATTAATTGATGATATTGTTACAAAAGGTACTAATGAACCATATAGAATGATGACATCTCGTGCAGAATATAGATTACTTTTGAGACAAGATAATGCTGATTTAAGACTTACTGAAAAAGGATATGAAGTAGGTTTAATTTCTGAAGAAAGATATAATAAGTTTAAAGAGAAGAAAGAAAAGATAAAAGAAGAGATTGAAAGATTAAAATCAGTTACAATTAAGCCATCAGAAAAAGTAAATAGTTTTTTGGTTTCACGTGAAACATCACCATTAGAGACAGGAGCAAAGCTTTCAGAATTACTAAAAAGAACAGAATTAAATTATAAAGATTTAGCAGAAATTGATGAAGGTAGAGACTTAAATCTTCCAAAAGATGTTATAAAAGAAGTAGAGATACAGCTTAAGTATGAAGGTTATATTAAAATGCAAGAAACACAAGTTGAAAAGTTTAAAAAATTAGAGAAGAAAGAATTAAGGGAAGATATAGAATATTCAAAAATTAATGGATTAAGTTTAGAAGCAAGGCAGAAACTTGATAAGTTTAAACCTAGCTCAGTAGGACAAGCTTCTAGAATATCAGGTGTGTCACCTGCTGATATTTCAGTTTTACTTATTTATCTCGAACAAGAAAAGAGAAAATAAAAAAATATACATGAAAATTATTGACATATTAATGATAATTTTATATTATTAATATGTCATTTTTTGCATAGTAATATCAAAAATAGAAAAATAATGAAGAGGCCAGAAATCCTCATATAACGGGAAAATACAGATATTAACTAACAAAAATACAAACTGACAAAAAGGCAAAAAAGGAGGAATAATTTTGGGAAGAGTAGTTTCAATAGCAAATCAAAAAGGTGGGGTAGGTAAAACAACTACATCTATAAATTTGAGTACAATACTTGCAAAAAAAGGTAAAAAAGTATTATTAATAGATGCTGACCCTCAGGGAAATGCAACAAGTGGACTAGGCATAGACAAGGAAATAGATAAATCTATTTATGATGTAATTATAAATGAAGTTAATATTAATGAAACTTTAAAAGACACCATGGTAAAGAATTTAAAAGTTTGTCCATCTAATATAAATTTAGCAGGAGCAGAGGTAGAACTTGTTTCGCTAATTTCTAGAGAACACAGACTAAAAGAAAGAATTGATGAGATAAAAGATAACTATGATTATATAATAATTGATTGCCCTCCATCACTAGGATTAATAACATTAAATGCATTTACAGCATCAGACAGTGTTTTGATACCTGTTCAATGTGAGTATTATGCACTAGAAGGATTAGGACAACTTATAAATACTGTTAATTTAGTAAGAAGACATTTGAATAAAAATTTGGAAATAGAAGGTGCACTTCTTACAATGTATGATGTTAGAACAAACCTTTCAAATCAAGTTGTTAAGGAAGTCAAAAGATATTTTGAAGATAAGGTGTACAAAACAATTATTCCAAGAAATATCAAATTAAGCGAAGCTCCAAGTTATGGAATGCCAATAACCGTATATGATCCAAAATCAAAAGGAGCAAAATGTTATGAAAAACTAGCTAGAGAATTTATTAAAAAAAATGATGAAGATATAAAAGCAAAACATATGATGGAATAATGAAGAAGGGAATGAATGAAAATGGCAAAAAAAACAGGATTGGGAAAAGGATTGGATGCTCTATTTATGGGAAACCAAAATATAGAGGAAGTACAAGAGGAAGATAAAATTCTTAATTTGAAAATTAATGAAGTTGAACCAAATAGAAATCAGCCTAGAAAGAAGTTCGAAGAGGAAGCATTAGAGGAACTTGCAGATTCTATTAAAAGATATGGACTAATTCAGCCAATAATAGTAACTAAAAAAGATGATTATTATGAGATAATTGCAGGAGAAAGAAGATGGCGTGCTTGCAAAAAAGCAGGATTAAAAGAAATACAGGCGATAGTTAGAGATGATGATGAAAGAAAGAATAAGGAAATTGCATTAATAGAGAACATACAAAGAGAAGATTTAAATGCAGTTGAAAAGGCAATTGGAATAAAAACATTGATGAATGAGTATTCATTAACCCAAGAGCAAGTTTCTGAAATATTAGGAAAAAGTAGAAGTGCAGTTGCAAATACAGTAAGAATATTAAATTTGGATAAAAGAGTATTAGAACTTGCAAAAGAGGGTAAATTAACAGAGGGACATTGTAGAGCTTTACTTGCAATAGAAGATGGAGACAAGCAGCTAGAAATGGCAAAAAAAATAATAGAACAAGGTTCGAATGTTAGAGAAATAGAAGAAAAGGTTCAAACAAATAAAAAGGGAAAAAAGAAAGACCTTAAACACGAAGCAATTTATAGAGACATAGAAGATTCTTTTCAAAGTTTCTTTGGAACTAAAGTTAGTTTGCATGCAGGACAAAAAAAAGGAAAAATAATAATTGAATATAAATCAAATGAAGATTTAGAAAGATTATTAGAATTAATAAAAGAATAAAACAAAGGAAGTGTAAAAGGCTTGGATAATTTTTTGCAATTTATTAGAACAGATTCTTTTTTACTAATTTTAATGGGAGCAATTATTATTATTTTTATATTATATATAATTGAGCTAATTAAATTATGTAGGATAAAAAAACAATATAAAAATTTTATGAAAAAACTTGGAAATGGAACAGATATTCAAGAAATATTAGAAAAACATATTGATAGAATAAATAAAACAATTACTAAAAATGATGAATTAGAAAAATTATGTGTGAGGATAGATTCAGATATAAGAAATTGTATACAAAAAGTTGGAATATATAGGTATAATGCATATAAAGATACAGGAAGTGAATTAAGTTTTACATTAGCATTATTAGATGAAAAAAATAATGGAGTAGTACTTAATGGAATATATTCAAGAGAAATGTCAAATATTTATGCAAAACCTGTTGAAAATGGAAATTCAACATATAAAATTACAGAAGAAGAAAGAGAAGAAATAAAAAGAGCTATTAATTCATAAATTAGTAAATTTTAAGGAAATACCAAAAAATACTATTGACATGAAGGCTAAAATATGTTAATATTAATACTGCTTGCGATAATTGTGAGCAGTATTTTGCAGAGGTGGTCGAGTTGGTTTATGGCAGCAGTCTTGAAAATTGCCGTAGGTTAATAGCCTACCGTGGGTTCGAATCCCACCCTCTGCGCCAATAATAAAAAGAACAGAATAAAACTGTTCTTTTTTAAATATTAGGAGAGTTGTCTGAGCTCGGTTTAAGGTACCAGTCTCGAAAACTGGGGTAGGTCAAGTAACCTACCGTGGGTTCGAATCCCACACTCTCCGCCAGAAAAAATCTGGGAAAAATTACTAGTGGCTTTTTTTGAAAATAGGTTGACTTAATCTAAAAAATATATTATAATATTTAAGGTATTTAAAATACAAATAAATATGTAGGTGTACCCAAGTGGTTGAAGGGGCGAGTTTGCTAAACTTGTAGGGTTCGTTTAGGGCCGCGGAGGTTCAAATCCTCTCACCTACGCCAGAATTGAAAATAGTACTTTTAAGTACTATTTTTTTTTATAAATATAAAATAAAAAAATAGTAAAAAATAATAAGAGAATTATATAAAAATTATATAAAAATAAAGTAAAAAAAGGTAATTAAATAAAAATATTAAATAATTATTAAAAAAACAAAGAAAAATTGTAAACTAATTTTGATGCAAGAAGAAGAATAAAACTCAAACATTATTTCGTGATAAAGAATAAAACTAAATTTTAAATCGGAAAAAAACAGTGAAAGTCTAAAACCTGCAAAACCCATATTGTTTATAAAACCAATGTGGATAACTTTTAACTACTTTTTGACAAAAAAACTTAAAAATATGATAAAAGAAGCAAAAAAAATAGTAAATAAATGAAAGAAAAGTAAATAAAAAAATAATCACTTTATGTTAATTAATATCGAATAAATTAAATATAAGTTTTATAAAAATATAATCATAATTATATAAATAAATAATTAAATAAAAAAACAAAAAATAATTTAAGTTATAAAAAATAAAATAAAGATTATGAAAATTATATATATAAAAATAAGAATATAAAAGCATATTTTATAAAAATATAAGCAAGTAAAAAAATTAAATTAAAATAAATTATAAAATAATAGAATTAAAAATTAGAATAATAAAATAAAATAATAGAATTAAAAATTAGAATAGTATAAAATTAAAAATAATAAAATAATAAAATTAAAATAATGAAATAAAATTAAATTAAAATAATAAAAAAATA
>CANRCJ010000015.1 GCA_947629105.1 uncultured Clostridia bacterium
GTTTTCTGAGAATCAATATTTAATGCCTGTTCTTTATGCAATGTCCAAAAAAATCTGTGCTGCTCAAAATATTGCGCTAAGAAATGGACAATGTCTTAAACTTTATGAAGGCTTTAGACCTTTCAAAACTCAAACAAGCATTTGCAAAGCTCTTGGAGACCTTATGGATTCCAATGATGAAGTAAATAGTTACATTAACAATTACCCTTGGGGTAAGGGCTGGTTTATAAGTACTGGCATTTCCAACCACCAGAGGGGATGTGCCATTGATGTTAGTTTAGTAAACATATCGTCTGCTGAATTTAAATCTTGTGGTAACTATTCCTATCTCCAAGTTACAGGATATGAAGAGTTTGAAATGCCTACACAAATGCATGAACTAAGTAGCTTAGCAGTTGCTTTTGCTTTTCCAGTTGATAGCAAATCTAAAACTGATTGGGAAAGTTCCACTTTGTCAGACTCCATGAATGATGCAGCAATAACATTACAAAAATATTGTACTAGCAGTGGTCTTACCCCTCTTGCATCTGAATGGTGGCACTTCAATGACTTAGATGCTCGAGAATCTGTTGGGCAAAATAGCAGTAAGGGAGATTTCTTTATTACAGAAAGCTATAGTAGAATTCCAGATTGAATAATTTCGTAAAGTAAACAGAGGAATCTCATATTTCTAACTAAAAGAATAGAAAAAGAAGCAGTAATAAAATACCGCTTCTTTTTCTATTCTATTTTCCATTTCATACTTTCCCACAATTTTCTATAAAAATCATTTTCTAATATTAACTTTGATATTTGAAATTTATTGTATATTATTCCACTTATTTTATCAACATACTCTTTACTATCAAATCCGTCTTCTAGTTCTTTTGTGGGCTCAAAATTCTTTGTTATACTTGAATATTTTCCATAGTCTGTTATGAAGCTTCTGTTTGAATATATTACTAATGGATCACTTTCTGCCATCAAATCTGTTCCCATAAGTAATCTTGAGTCAAATTCTACACCAAATAGGTTTAGCATTGTTGGTAACAAATCCAGACTGCTTCCTATTTTTTCTACCTTAACAGGTTCCATTCCATTATTCCATATTAAAGCTGTTGAATGATGTTTTTCAAACGTGTCATCTCTTTCAAAACTAGACAATTCATTTATCTCACTTAATGTTAGACCATAAGGATAATGGTCACCACTAATCAATATAACCGTATTATCTAGTTCTCCAGCTTCTTCTAGTCTCTTTATTAATAATTCTACTGCTCTATCTAGTTCTAATTGTGCTGCTAAATAGCCATTTGCTTTACTTGAGTGTGGCAAATTCTTTACTATATCCCAATTCTTGTTAACAATATTATTGCCAACTTTTGTGTAATTTAAATGTCCACTTACAGTCATGTAATATGCAACAAAATTTCCTTTTCCTTCTCCTAAATAATCGCTTGTTGTAACATCAATCATATCTACATCACTGCTTGGCCATCTATCTAAATTCATTCTTTTTTCTAGTCCTGTGCCCCTAGCTAGATATGAGTTATATCCCATTGCAGCAATGTATTTATGTCTGTTATAGTACTTTGCAGAATGGTCATGATAAGCCTGAGATGAGTATCCCAAATCTTCAAATACATTTGCATAAGAATATGGAATATAATTCTTAGCTATAGCTTCAATACTCCAAGTGCCTTCTTTTGGTAGCAAAGATGTATCTGTTATATATTCTCCATCTGCTGTACTTACTGGATATAATGGTGTATAGAAATTATCAAATTGGAATCCCTCATTATATAGTTTATATAACGTTGGTGTTATTTCTTTGTCTATTGCTAAATCGGTGAATGCCTCTGCTACAAATACGACTAAATTTTTCCCTTTAAACATTCCTGTATACTCATTTTTATTTGTTGCTGGTGCATTTTTCATATATTCATATATGTTTTTTATTTTAGAATTTTCTTCATTACTTATAAGTGTATCCCAATCTATATCAAGCTTATTATATTCTACTTGCATGATTTCTGTTTCATCTTCTGTCTGATTTTTACTATCAAATTGCACTTCAGGATTCATAACCTCACTCGACTTTTCTTCAAATCCTGTTATTGTTCTTTGCAAATCAATTCTCATTGTAGTTAATATTCCCATTCTATTTGCCATAAGCGTTGGAGAATGTACATTATAATACAAATTCATATTTGAATAAATATCAGATGGATTTATGAAAAGAATACAAAGTACAGCAATAAACTGTGATAATATTCCGAATTATAAGTGCAATTATTCTTTCTATCATTCCAATTTTTTCAAAATTTAATATTTTAAATATGGTAAGAATTATTAATACTATAAATGGTAAAATCATTGCTAGTTCAACCCATATATTATCAAGTACCACGCCAAAAATTGTGTCTGCGAATTGCCATATTTGTCCTGCTCCATTTGTTGCAGAATAAAGTGATATTATAGCCTCATATACGTTATAATAGACAAGTTGCGCAATAAAAATTATAATAATTGCTATTGTAAAGAAATATGTACTAAATATATTCCAGCCTTTTTTTAACGTAGTTATTAAATATAATACAACTGCAATAGGTATTGAGAATAGCACTATATATCCTATATTTGACATTGTATTAAATATGCTTATTGAATATAGTATTTCTTCATATATTATAAGTAAAGTTAAGAAAATTAATGTTCCCCACTTTTTCATCTCTTTTTCTCCTCATTAAAATTTTATACTATTATATGCTAAAAAGTCAATCAAAATTATATGTTTTTATAAAGAAAAATGTCGATAAGAAAAAAACCCTTATTGTTAAACTTTCATCTAACAATAAGGGTATCTTTGTTTCTTTATTTTGTATAAAGTTCATTATCCTTTTCATCTACAATAACACTTGAATTTGGAACAATATCTCCTGTTAAGATTTTTCTTGCAATTAATGTTTCTAGTTTCTTTTGTACGAACCTCTTAAGTGGTCTTGCTCCATAAACTTCATCATATCCATTATCTATTAAATAATCTTTCGCTTTTTGTGTTAATTCAAGTGTTATTTGCTTATCTTCAAGTCTTTTTTCTAGGTCATCAATTAGTAAATCTAGTATTTTCGAAATTTCATTTTTCATAAGTGGTTTGTAGAATATTATTTCATCAAGACGGTTTAAAAATTCTGGTCTAAAGCTTTGTTTTAATAACTTTTCTACTTTTTCTTTAGCTTCTTCTGAAATTTCTCCTGTCTTTGTAATTCCTTCTAGTATATAGTCAGAACCTAGATTTGACGTTAATATTATTATTGTATTTTTGAAGTCTACTGTTCTTCCTTGCGAATCTGTAACACGTCCATCATCTAATATTTGAAGTAATATATTAAATACATCTGGATGTGCCTTTTCAATCTCGTCAAATAACACTACTGAATATGGTTTTCTCCTAACTGCTTCTGTTAGCTGTCCTCCTTCTTCATACCCTACATATCCTGGAGGCGCACCAATTAACCTTGATACAGAGAATTTTTCCATATATTCAGACATGTCTATTCTTATAATATTATGCTCATCATCAAATAGACTTTCTGCAAGTGATTTTGCAAGTTCTGTTTTACCAACTCCTGTTGGTCCTAGAAACATAAATGAGCCTATTGGCTTTGATGGATTTCCAATTCCTGCTCTTGAACGCATTATTGCCTCTGACACTTTTTCTACTGCCTCATCTTGTCCGATTACTCTTTTATGAAGTACAGTATCTAGGTGCAAAATCTTTTCTCTTTCTCCTTCCATAAGCTTTGTAACTGGTATTCCTGTCCATCTTGAAATTATCCTTGTTATTTCATCTTCTGTAACTTTATTTCTAAGTAAACCATCTTCTTTGCTTTTTTCTGAAATTTTTTCTTCTTCCTCTAATTCCTTTTGAAGCTGTGGAAGTTTCCCATATTTAAGTTCTGCGGCTTTATTAAGTTCATACTCTCTTTCTGCTTTCTCTATATCTGCGTTTACCTTTTCTATGTCCTCACGTAACTTTTGTACTTTTCCTATTGCTTGTTTTTCATTCTCCCATTTTGCCTTCATTCCATCAAATTTTGTTTTTAATTCTGCTTTCTCCTTTTGAATATCAGCTAAACGTTTTTTTGAAATTTCGTCTTTTTCTTTACCTAGAGCTGTTTCTTCTATTTCTAACTGCATTATTTTTCTAGATACTTCATCAAGTTCTGTTGGCATAGATTCCATCTCAGTCTTTATCATAGCACATGCTTCATCTACTAGGTCAATCGCTTTATCTGGTAAAAATCTATCTGTAATATATCTGTTTGATAGAGTTGCTGCTGCAATTAGACTATTATCAGATATTTTAACTCCATGATATACTTCGTATCTTTCTTTTAATCCCCTTAAAATTGATATGGTATCCTCTACTGTTGGTTCATCCACCATTACTGGTTGGAATCTTCTTTCTAGTGCTTGATCTTTTTCTATATATTTTCTGTACTCATTTAAAGTTGTAGCTCCAATGCAATGTAATTCTCCTCTTGCAAGCATTGGTTTAAGTAGGTTTCCTGCATCCATTGCTCCATCAGTTTTACCGTGCACCAACTATCGTATGAATTTCATCAATAAATAGAATTATTCTACCTTCACTTTTCTTTATTTCTTGAAGTACTGCTTTTAGCCTTTCCTCAAATTCTCCTCTATATTTTGCACCAGCAACAAGTGATCCCATATCAAGCGAGAATATTGTACATTCCTTTAGTCCTTCTGGCACATCTCCTCTAACAATCCTAAGTGCTAATCCTTCTGCAATAGCAGTTTTTCCGTACACCTGGCTCTCCTATTAAACATGGATTATTCTTAGTTTTCCTTGATAATATTCTAATTACGTTCCTTATTTCTGAATCTCTTCCAATTACTGGATCTAGTTTTTGTTTTCTTGCAAGTTCTACTAAGTCTTGTCCATATTTTTTAAGAGCATCATAAGTTTCTTCTGGATTATCTGTTGTAACTCTTGTATTTCCTCTAACACTTGATAAGGCTTTTAAAAATTCGTTTTTCGTTACATTATATTTCTTGAATAATTCTTTTATTTCTCTATTAGAATTATCAAATATTGCAATCATTATATGTTCTACTGATACATAATCATCATTCATATTTTTAGCTATCGTTTCTGCATTTGCAAGCACTATGTCAACATCTTGAGATACATAAAATCCATCATTTGGTCTTGCTCCTCCTGTAACTTTAGGCTTTTTATAAATTTTTTCTCTTAATTCATTTTCAAATTCTTCTTCATTTGTAATCTTTTTTAGGAGTTCACTTATTAAACTATTATCTTGCTCTAAAAGTGATAATAGCAAGTGTTCTTCTTCAATCTGTGCATTTTGATTTTGTACTGCCATTGTTTGTGCACTTTGTATTGCTTCTAATGATTTTTGCGTAAACTTTTGAACATTCATAGTTAATAATCCATCCTTTCTTATAAATTCGTATTTTAAAAGCACATATTTATATAATGTGCTCTTTTTTTGATATTTATTATTATATAACTTTATTTTAGCACTGTCAAGTAGAGAGTGCTAAAATGTTTGATTTAATATGGAGAAATCCCGGAAACGCTAATAGCATTTCCGGGATTAACCAATGTTTAGGTTCCCCTTTCCAAGTCAAATCTTTGATTTGCAATTCTTGCGAATGCAATTCCTTGCGCTGATTGAGATTGGAAAATCATGCTTTCTGGTCCTATTGGTCCATACTGGATGATAATTTTGGCCAAAACGTAAATGATTTCTCGTTTGCATTCCTGGTTTTTCACACGATTTCTTGTAGTGCTTGGATAACCACGACCTGTAAAGATTACATCAGTCAAGTTTGAGCCAAACCTTCCCTTTGGATCTGCTACTCGGTTCATACATGCTGTTCCTGCAAAAAGGTTAGCTAAGATAGCTTCATCAAATGTATACCGCCAGAATAGAATTCCCTCTTCTGCATACATCAGATTAGCAAGAGTTATGTAATCGCCTTGTTCCTCAGTATAATAGGGGGTTGTGCTTGTAAATCGTTCTTCATCTGGTTCCCATTTTCTTGTAATCTTTCCTTCTTCATACCACCGATCCATTAAGTCTCGTATGTAATCAATGAAAAGACTATCCTCTGTGAACTTTTCCTCATTCCAAGTAAATTTGGCTTTCATTCCTTCTGTGTCATTCATTCTTTGAACAATCTTAGCTATATCGCCAAGAGTATAGTCCGTAGCCGCCATATCACTGCTCGGGTATTCTTCGGGTTCTGCGGGTATTGATTCTTCTTGCTGGCTTGTTTCTTCAACCTCTTCTTCTGGTTGTGTTTCTAGGTCACTGATTCCTTTCTCGTCATAATTTACATCATGACTATCTAAATCTACCTTTTCATCTAATTTGAGACTTTTGACATCTGTGACCTTCTTAGCAATCAGAATGTTTATGTTCCTTGCAGGAGAATATAATTTACAATTTACATTTTTTGGAATACTCACTCTATACGTGCATAATTCCATATTGTCATTCTCTACATTATCCTGCAGTTCCAAAGGAGCTATCTCTTGGGGATCATCTTGATAATCCATGTTGTCGCTTGTTTCCTGGGGCTTACTCTCATTAGCCATAGATACGCTAGTGTCTTTGCCTGAGGTTTGTTCATCAAGAATTACCTCATATACTTTGACTGTTGACTGTTCCTGAAGGAACACCTCACTTCCTCTATCCTGTGGTTGTTCTATATCTTCTTGACGGGATATGCGTGATTTTTCGCTTTGGTAAGCTACTATACCAAGTATTAAAAAGAATAAAGTTATTCTCTCTAAATATGTTCGTAGCTTCCGGAGTCTTTGCTTACTTGGGGGTTCTAACATTGATCATTCTCCTTTTTCTTCTGTGTATTTACACAGCTTAATAATATGTCACCTTTTTAGGTATAAGTGACAACTATATTATATCACTAATTCTTTTTATTGGCAAGTTTTACTAAAATCCAGCTATTTTTATTCTTTAATATTACATTTTAATAATCTTTTCCCAAGGCAAGTCGTTTTTACCAAAGTGTCCATAATTTGTTGTTTTTGCATATATTGGTTTTCTTAAATCTAGATATTTTATTATTCCATCTGGAGTTAAATCAAATTTATCTTCTATTTTTCTTTTTATTTCTTCTTCATCTATCGTATTAGTTCCAAATGTATTTACATATATTGATATTGGCTTTGCGATTCCTATACCATAAGAAATCTGTATCTCACATCTTTTTGCATAACCATTTGCGACAATGTTTTTTGCTATGTGACGTAGCATATATGCAGCACTTCTATCTACCTTTGTTGCATCTTTCCCTGAAAAAGCTCCTCCTCCATGTCTTGCATATCCACCATATGTATCTACTATTATCTTCCTTCCGTGTTAATCCTGTGTCTCCAAGTGGTCCTCCAATTACAAATCTTCCTGTTGGATTTATATAAATTTTTGTATTTCCATCAATATATTTTTCGTCAACAACCTCTTTTATAACTTTATTGATTATGTCTTCTCTTAGTCTCTCCATTGTGATATTTTCATCATGTTGATTTGATATTAAAATTGTCTCTATTCTTTTTGGCACATCATCTTCATATTCAACTGTAACTTGTGTTTTTCCATCGGGTCCTAAATATGGCATAATATTATTTTTTCTAACTTCTGTTAGTTTTTTAGATAATTTATGAGCAAGACTTATCGCAAAAGGCATATATTCTTCAGTATCAAGATTTGCATATCCAAACATAATTCCTTGATCTCCTGCTCCTCCTATATCTACTCCTTGAGCAATATCTTGGCTTTGTTTAGTTATGTTCACATCTATAATACAATTTTCATAATCTAAATCAATACCTTTTCCTCTATAACCAATATTTTTTATAACTTCTCTTGCAATTTTCTCTATATCTATTTTTGCATTAGTTGTAAGTTGTCCTGCTATTGTAATTCTATCATTAGATGCAAATGTTTCAACAGCAACTCTTGAAAATTCATCTTGCTCTAAACACTTGTCTAATATTGTATCTGATATTAAATCACATAGCTTATCTGGATGTCCCTCTGTTACACTTTCTGATGTAAATAAATATTTCTTCATTTTTATTCCGTTCCTTTCCTTTTATATAATGTACCAGTATTTGTTATCAGTGTCAAGTAGTTATTCTACATTTTTAATCATTTAATTACTCCTATGTGACATTTTTCGTTATTTTTTAACTGTAAGTAAACATTTACTTGTATGTTTCTTAATTTTATTTATCGTAAATGCTAATATAAATTTACAAAGTGGGTTATACTTACCAATATGTTAATATTAGTATAATCTAGAATGGAGGTTATTATGGCATTAGATTATAAACTAATTGGTGAAAGATTAAAGAAAGCAAGGCTTGAAAAAGGTTATACTCAAGAGCAACTTTCCGAAAAGATAAATGTTTCTGTTGCTTATTTAAGTAGAATTGAAACTGGCGCAACTCATATTAATCTAAAACGTTTAAATGAACTTTGTCATCTATTAGGTGTTACAGAATCATATATCTTAGATGGCACATCAAGTAATTCTGGTTCTTATCTTAATAATGAATTTAGCTCTATATTAAAAGATTGTACCCCTGATAAGAAAGAATTAATTTATCAAATTGCCACTATAATATCTGAGAAAAATGATAAAAAGTAATTATTTACCCTAAAATAGATTAATACTTAAAACTCAAATTAAGTATTAATCTATTTTATTTTTATTATATTAATCCGTGTTTTGCAAATTCATTTAGTACTATTATAAACATTGCATGAGACCATCCAAGTCCTATTACCCATGCAGATTCCATTCTGCTATTGTCTACTTGTTCTGCTAAAAAGCCATGTTTAGTACTTGTCCTCATAACAAAATCAAAACATTCTTTAGCCTTTTTAAAATCATTTACTTCTATATAATATAGTGCCATCCATAGTGTTGAAACTACCCAAGGTCTATCTCCTGTATAATGGTCATTTTCAAATCTTAGATATCCTCCTGTGTATGTTCTTAAGTTCATGTTTATTCTTTCTATTGTATTTGTGATTTTCTTTTCATTTGGCGAGAACATTCTAAAAGGTACTGCTAGACCTAGTATGCTTATATCTAATCTTCTATCTTCCTCATTTCTTACGAAACTTTTTTTATCTTCATCATATAGTCTATCTATTACATAATCTTTTAAATTTACCAATTGTTTCTCAATAATTTCTTTTTGTTTTAGTATTGTTTGTTGTTTAAGTCTATTTTCCTGTAGTTCTTCTGCTAAAGCATCATATATTTTTTGCATTGCTTCAAATGCAGCAAATATGCTTGCTAGTGAATATGTACTTATTCCTTCATACATTTCCCAAAGGTCATAACTTACTCTAATTTCTTTCTTATCTTCTATAATATCTTCTACATAACTTTCAAGAAATTTGATTGCTTTTTCAACCATTTTTAAGTTGTCTTTTAAAAACTTCTTATCTTTTGTCCTCGTATAATGGTCATATACTCCATAAACAATGCTTGATGTCTCGTCTATTTGATATCCCCAACATGGTGCAAGAGCTCCATCCGAAAAGAACCTTTGCTCCCACATTCCATTTTTTGACTGTGTATTTTTGCAAAATACTTTATAGAATTTTTCGGTTTCTTTTTCCATCTTAAGTAAATCTAGTGCTTGAGTAATATATAAAGAGTCTCTTGGCCAGCAATATGAATATCTTCCACACTTTGTAAATTTTTCATCTATTTCCATAGCAGCTGACATTCCACCTGTTTGAGCATTTGTAAGAAGTGGAAATAATAATATAGTTCTTGTATAAATATTTTTTATTATTTCTTTATATTTACTTCCTTCTAAATTAAGCACTGAGTGTGTTTTTACATATTTTCTCCAGTATTTCTTTGTATTTTGTAATTCCTTTTCAGCATCCAACTTTCTTATTTTGTCTATTTGATTTTCAATTTCTTCATATTTGTTTTTTTCTTTATTATCGCCTACAAATATACATATACTAAATTCTCTTACTTCATTTGGTTTTAATGTTCCAAGATTATAGCATACAGCAGACATGTTTGACATTCCTATATAATCTTTCTCATTCAATATTCCACTTGTTATTGCTTCTTCTGTTCCATGGATTTTATATGATTCTATCTTCACATCATTAGATAAAACTGCCATGTTATATCCATGAGAATACTCTAAGATTCCATTTGGTATAATTTTAGAACTTATAAATTCATTATCATCACTTAACATTTTTAAATGTACTAAGAATTTCACATCAAGTGGTATGTCATGTTCATTTATAAAACTATATTTTCTAATTATTGCATTATTGCCGGTTGAAACAAAGTCTGTTTGAATCATTTTCAAATTAAAATATGTGTTTTTTATCTCTGTTTTAAGTACATTTGTATCTTCAATATAATGTTGTTCATATACATTATTTATATCATTATGTAAGTATATAAGATTTGAATCATTTATTTTTACTCCTACATGTAAAAAGTCTATAAACTGTCTAAAATCAATGTTAGGATAACAAATTCTTACTATTTCTCCTTTTTCGGTTATTCCTACTTTTAATTCTTTATTTCCTATTATAGCATCATTTATATATGTTTTCACTTTGTTTTATCTCCTTCCATATTTAAAGCCAGACTTAATACTTATTCTATAATACTTACAATTAATTTTTCGATTTCTTTTAATTTTAATGAGATACTATTTATTTCATCTTCTTTTGTATCTTCTGTTAAGATATCTGTTTCTAGTATGTCTTTCATATCTTTCATTTCGTCACCAAGCATTTTTACTTTATTTAATATTTCAATCTTTTGTATTCTTCTTACTGACTCAAGTTCTAGTCTTCCTTCAAGATATACATTATCATTTTGTACATTATATATTTCACCATATTTTGGTATTATTACTGGAATATGCGTTTCTTCTGAAATTTTATTTTTTAGTTCTTGCTCTGCATCTTTTTCCCCATGAACTAATATAATTTGTTTTGGCTTTTGTATAAAAGAATATATAAAATTCATAAGCCATTCTTGATCAGCATGACCAGAATATCCTTCTATATATTCAATTTGTGCATTAACCGCTATTTCTTCGCCAAATATTTTTACTTTTTTTGCTCCTTCAACTATTCTGCGTCCCAAAGTTCCTGCTGCTTGATATCCTACAAATAATATTGTGTTATTTGAATTCCACAGATTATGCTTTAAGTGATGTTTTATCCTTCCTACATCACACATTCCGCTCGCTGATATTATTATACAAGGTTCTCCTGACTCATTTAAAGCTCTAGATTCTTCAACTGTCTTAGTAAACCTAAGTCCATCAAATTCCAGTGGATTGTCTCCTCCTTCTATTTCAGCTCTTACCTCATCATCAAATAAATCTTCGTTATCTTTAAATACTTCTGTTGCAGAAATTGCAAGTGGACTATCTACATATACCGGCGTCTCCATAAGTAATCTATATTTATTTATAAATGACTCGTCTTTTGTACTATCCTTTATTTTATTTAATTCATAAAGTATCTCTTGTGTTCTACCGTACCGCAAATGATGGAATTACAACATTTCCACCCCTTCTTATTGTATCATAAACAACATTTAGGAATATTTCTGCTTTATCGTCATTTCTATTATGAAGTCTATTTCCATAAGTTGATTCCATTACAAGATAATCTGCATCTTCAATCATTGTTGGTGATGCTAAAAGTGGTATATCGTTATTTCCTAAGTCTCCCGTAAATACAATTTTTTCTGTCTTGTCATTTTCTTTTACCCAAATCTCAATTATTGAAGAACCTAACATATGTCCTGCATCATTGTATCTAACTGTTATATTTTCATCAATATCAATTAGTTCATTGTATTTTACTTGCTTAAATAGCTCTAAAGAATTTATAGCATCTTCTGCCGTATATAGAGGAGGGAAACCTAATTTTCCCTCTCTTTTTCTTTTTCTATTTTTCCATTCTACTTCCATTTCTTGAATATGTCCACTATCTGGAAGCATTATAGCACATAAATCACATGTAGCTTTTGTTGCGTATATTGGATTCCTATACCCATCTACATATAGCTTTGGTATTCTTCCTGAATGATCAATATGTGCATGTGTAAGTAGCATAAAATCTATTTCATTAACATCAAATGCAAAATCATCATAATTTTTATCTTCCTCTTTTGAACTTCCTTGAAATAATCCACAGTCTACTAAAAATTTTTTTCCTGCAGCTTCTACTAAAAAGTTTGAACCTGTTACCCCCTCTGTTGCTCCTAAAAATGTAATTTTCATATTTACCTCCCAAATTTTTATTTTGCAAATAATTTTATCTTTTTCTTTGACTTTACCTGGATATTTTTAGAGTTTTCAAGTTCAAATCCAAGTTCTAATACATCTCCATCATACACATTTACTTCTATTGTCTTTTCTTTTTTTGTAGTTTGTATACTAACACTTTCTAAATTCATAATTCTTGTATTAAATATTGGAGTTACAATTTTTATATCAGTTTCTAAGTCCTTTGTTATTGGGTTTATTGCTTTTAAATCATATAGTTTTTCTATTGTTTTTTCCTCTAGTTTTTCTATTTCTTCTTGAAGAGCTTCAATGTCTTTAATAAATTTTTCTTCATCATATACAATAAAATTATAGTATCTTATGATTGAAAAAATCTGTATCATTTCTTTTTTCTGTTCTATGTTTTCTAATTTATCTATCTTGCTTTCTAAACATTTGATAAATAGCTTTTGCAATTCTATTTTATATTTTTCTTTATTTCTAGCATTTTTTATTTCTCTAAGTATACTTACATTCTTTTCAACTTCTTCTTTTCTTTTTACATATTCTTTTGCATCAAGTAGTCTATTACATTCTTCTATTTCGTTTAATGCTTTTCTTCTTTCTTTTTTTAATGTTCCCGCTAAATTTTCAACACTAAATATCTTCTTGTATTCTGAAAGCTGACTATTTCTTTTGTTAAACTCCTCTTCTAACAAATTAGCATCATTCATTATCTTATCTATTCTTTTAATTTCTTTTGCTTTTTGTTTTTTAGTATTTGTTAGGTCAATTACTAGTTTTTCTTTATTATCTAATTTTTCTAATTCCTGTTCATCCCATTCTTTTTCATCCAATAGCCTTGTTTTTTCACTGCTGTTTCTTTGTACACATATTATAATTGCTAATCTATAAATTAAATCTAGCATTTTATCTACTGTATCATTATCATATTCTGATTTTAACTTTTCTTCTAACTTTTCCATAAGGTCTTTTTGATTTTCTAATTTCATCCAGTTATCTAGAAAATCAAATCCCAATAATATTTGTAAATTTTGATATATTAAGTTACAATCTATATTACTAATTTCATTAGGCAAAGTGTTCCAAGACCATGCATTAAAATCTCTTATTATTTCTATATTATTTATATCTCTTCCTTCATTTAATAGTTCTGGAAGTGCAATTCTTATTAGATTATATTTTTCATCTAGAAACATTTTGGTATCATTTAATTTAAATAATGCAAAAAGCATAGCTTTTTCAGTTGGCAATACTTTAATAGTTTTCTGGAACCTATCAACTTCACAAGTTTGTCCATTTTTAAGAAGCTTTTCTCCTTCTTCCGTTCCCGGTTTTACTATTTCTATTTTTGTACAACTATTTATTATCCTTATTATGTTGGTTATATATTTGTTTTTATTTTCAACATTTACTTTTATATTAGAATAATCGTTATATGAACTGCTAATTTTATATAGCATACTAAGAAGGAGATTTTTAATATCTCCTGTAAATTTTTTCTTATCTAACACTGTTTCAAGTTTATTGTTATTGCTTTGAAACTTAAGTAAAATATCATTAGTTTTCATCTTAACTTTATCCTTTCTAAGACTTACTTATTAGGGCAAAATTATTCATCTGTATTACTGTTTGCTACTGGCTCAGTACCCATCTTTAGTTCTTCCCATCTTTCTTTCGACATTAATACTTCTCTTGGCTTGCTTCCTTGATATCCTGATATTATTCCTCTATCTGTCATTTGGTCTATTATCCTTCCTGCTCTTGCATATCCAACTTTCAATCTTCTTTGTATGAATGACGTCGAAGCTTGTCCGCTTGCTATTACTTCTTCTATTGCTTCTTCTAATCTTGGATCTACATCATCATCATTTTCTTCATCTTGCACTTCCTTATCAGTCTTATTAGCTTTTTCAATAGACTCTATAATATCCTCATTGTAAGTTGCCTCTCCATCTCTTTTTAAGAAATCTACTATTTTTTCTACTTCTTTATCTGAGACAAATGTACCTTGTACTCTTATAGGTTTTGATACTCCAGTTGGATAGTATAGCATGTCTCCTTTTCCAAGTAATTTTTCTGCACCTGGCATATCTAAGATTGTTCTTGAATCAATTTGTGATGATACTGCAAATGCAATTCTTGAAGGTATATTTGCTTTAATTAGTCCTGTAATTACATCTACAGAAGGTCTTTGAGTTGCAATTACTAAGTGCATTCCAGCAGCTCTTGCTTTTTGAGCTAATCTACAAATTGCATCCTCCACGTCTTTTGAAGCTACCATCATAAGGTCTGCAAGCTCATCTATGATTATAACAATTTGTGGCATTTTTACATTTTGTTCTTCTTCTGTTCCATTTTCTAATGCAACATTATACCCTTTTATATCTCTTACACCTTTTGCTGCAAATTTTGCATACCTGTCTTCCATTTCTTGTACTGCCCAAGCTAATGCACCTGCTGCTTTTCTAGGATCTGTTACAACTGGTATTAAAAGATGTGGTATTCCGTTGTATACTGATAATTCAACTATTTTAGGATCTACCATGACAAATTTTACTTCACTTGGCTTTGCTTTATATATGATACTTGTGATTAACGTATTTATACATACACTCTTTCCTGAACCTGTACTTCCTGCAACAAGTAGGTGTGGCATCTTAGCTATATCTGCAATAACTCTTGCACCACTTACGTCTTTTCCAAGTCCCATAGAAAGTTTAGAATTTGATGTAACAAATTCTTCTGAATCAATTACATCTCTTAAATGTACCATTTCTGTATCTTTATTTGGTATCTCTATTCCTACTGCTTGTTTTCCTGGTATTGGAGCCTCAATTCTAATACTTTGTGCTGCTAAATTTAAGGCAATATCATCTGCTAAGTTTGCGATTTTGCTAACCCTTACTCCCTCTGCTGGCTTTAATTCATATCTTGTAATTGCTGGTCCAACAGATACATCTTCTACCTTTGCAGAAACTCCAAAACTATATAATGTTTTTTGAAGTTTTAAAGCATTATCTGTAATTGATTTTTTCTCTCCTCTTGCCTTTTTAGCCTCTCCTTGCTCAAGAAGTGCTATTGGAGGGAACTCATAATTCTGGTCTTCCACAATTTGTGCATGTTCAAGTTGCAAAACTTGTTTTGTTTTTTCTTCTTTTTCTTCTTGAGTTTCCTTAAACAAATTTGCCTCTATAAAATCATTTTGCACACGAGGTTCTTCTTTTGCTCCCTTCTTCATATTTTTTTCTTCGAAGGCTAAAGGTATATCATGTTCATATTTTATATTCTTTCCTTGCTTTTCTTCATCTTCTCCAAATGGGTCATCCATTATAACTGAATGTAATTTTTTTGTTTTTTCTTTTTTCTTCTTGCTTGGCTTTACGATTGGTTCTTCTTCTTCCTCATCCTCTTCTTCGTCTTCATCATATTCTCTAGCTTCTCTAATTCTTTCAGACAAACTATCTATTAATTCTGCTGGTCTTAT
>CANRCJ010000016.1 GCA_947629105.1 uncultured Clostridia bacterium
ATTATTTTATCATATTTTAGGTATTTCCTATTTTTTATTTTTCTTATTTACTGTGACATATCTATTGTAAACCTATATCTTCTTTTATCATTTCTTCAACAATTTGTATAGCGTTACTTGCAGCACCTTTTCTTATATTATCTGCAACAACCCACATATTAATTCCATTATCTACACTGTAATCTCTTCTTATTCTCCCAACAAATACTTCGTCATATCCTGTTGCATTTGTTGCAAGTGGATATACATTATTTTTCACATCATCTTGAACTATAACACCCTTTGCATTTTTTAATGTATCTACGAGATCCGCCAAGTCGAAGCTATTTTCAAACTCAACATTTATTGATTCACTATGAGAATTAATTACAGGAACTCTTACTGTAGTTGCCGTAACTTTTAAATCAGGTCTATTTAGAATTTTTCTTGTTTCGTTTATCATTTTTTCTTCTTCTTTTGTATAACCATTTTCTAGAAAGACATCTATATGTGGTAAGCAATTATTAATTATAGGATATGGAAACTTCTGTAATTCATAATCATCTTCATTTCCGTGTTCCAAATCATTTATTCCCTTTATTCCTGCTCCAGATACGGCTTGATAAGTAGAATATACTATTCTTTTTATCCCATATTTATCATCTAGTACTTTTAATGGGACTACTGCTTGAATTGTTGAACAATTTGGATTAGCAATAATACCTTTATTTTTCTTTATTTCATCACTATTTACCTCTGGAACTACTAATGGAACATCCTTATCCATTCTCCATGCACTACTATTATCAACAACAATGCATCCTTTGGAAGCGGCTATTGGTGAGAACTTTTTAGAAGTATCCCCTCCTGCAGAAAATATAGCATAATCAAAGCCTTCGTCAAATGAGTCTTCTCTTAACTCTCTTACCGTATATTCCTTTCCCTTAAATGTTATCTTACTTCCTGCTGATTTATATGATGAAAAAAACACATATTCTGAAATAGGTAAATCTTTTTCCTCCAAAATTTTTCTTGCGACTCTTCCAACAACGCCTGTTGCGCCAACTAATGCTAGTTTATATTCTTTTTTCATATCTATTTTATCCCCCTTTTTTACATTGTTTTAAAAAAGCATGAGTGTATACTCTTTATGCACTCATTCATGCTTTCTTTATCAACTTTTATAGATATGTGGTTATTTGTCTTTTCAATATCAGTAAATTGTATGTTGTTCTCTTTTAAAATTTGCATAATTTTTTCTTTAACATTTGAGTCTAAATCTATACCAACTACTGATACGACATCACAATTAGAAGTAACACCAGTTACCTTTGGCAAATTACAACATTTATTGTATAAATTTGCAACTGTTGTTCCTTCTTCATTTGACATACTAGACCTAACAATAAGTTTAATATCATTTTCTTGGGCAATTTTAACAGATTTGTTGTGAAGAACTCCTGCACCTAAGTTAGAATATTCAAGCATTTCATCATATGATATGGTATCTAATTTAATTGCAGTATTAACAATTCTAGGATCTGCTGTATATACACCATCAACATCAGTGTATATTTCGCATGAATCAGCATTTAATGCTGCTGCAACAGCGACTGCTGTTGTGTCAGAGCCACCTCTTCCAAGTGTAGTATAATTATTTTGTTCATCAATTCCCTGAAAGCCAGTAATAATTACTATTTTATCTTGAGAAAGTTCATTTTGTATTCTTTCAGTTTCTACTTTTGTAATCTTGGCATCCCCATATTTATTATCTGTAATCATTCTTACTTGAAATGCATTTAATGACACAGCTGGGATTCCAAGTTTATCAAATGCCATTGCCATTAATGCTACTGTTATTTGCTCTCCAACAGTATAGAGCATATCCATCTCTCTTTTTGGTACAGATGAGCTTATTTTGTTTGCAAGTAATACAAGTTCATCAGTAGACTTTCCCATTGCAGAGAGCACTAGGACTATTTTCCTTCCTTTCTTATAGTCCTCAATACATCTATTTGCAACATTAAATATTCTTTCTACAGTTGCAACAGACGTTCCTCCAAATTTTTTTACCATTAACATTTTAAGTCAACCTCTTTTATTGCTTAATGATAATATAATAATATAATTATATATTAAAATATTGTATATTCTATTATATTATCATTTATTAAAAAAGGTTTGTCAATATTTTATAAAAAATTTATCTAGTAATTGAGCTTCTTTATATATCTTTTAGCTTCATTTTAAAGAAATATGTATATTGTCAACTTCTGCATTTAGTTCTCTTGAAATAATATTTTGTATTTGTGCAATTTCATCTTGACTAAGCTCCTTTTTTCCGATAATTACGCTTATACTATCTCCATTTACAAATATAACATTTTGATCAAAGCCCTTTGTTGTAAGAAGATTTTCAGCTATCATAATTGCGTTTTGTAAATCATTTATCTTGTTTATTTCTTCTTGAGCAATGCCCTTTTGCTCTGTGTATCCACTTGAACTTTCTAATATACTTTGATATCTTTCAATCATTTGTGAATACATAACATTTCTTTCAAGTTTTGATGTAGTAAAGTAGTTACTTCCGTCATCTGTTTTTTCATTCTCTATTTGTGTTGATGTATTAGTTGTATTCTGCTCGGCTACATTATTGTTTAGATTTTCATTTTGATTATTACTTTCTATATTATTTTCGTCTTCTACTATGTTTGAATTTACAAGTTCTGCATCTCCAATCTTTGCAACATCAACAGGATCACTTCCCGTTTCTTCTACTTTTTGATTAAATGTTGAGCTATAATTTAAATATCCTGCTGTTATTAGCATTAATGAAATAACTAATATGGCTAACTGATTTTTCTTAAAAATTTTCATAAACACTCTTCCTTTCTTAATTCATTGAGAAAACTTGTACCTTATGTGTTGGAACACCTGTTACAGCCTCTACAGCTGAAATAATATTTGCCTTAACATTAACATCACTTGCACCCTCTGCAGTAACTACTACTCCTTCTATTTTAGGATTTACTACTGTTTGTGTTGCAGGAACATTTGAGCCGTTTTCATCTGTAAAAATAACTTCCTTTTTTTGTGTTTCTTCTTGAACAGTTCTACTTCCTCCTGCTGAATCTGTTTCTGAAGTATGAGATGTAGAATTATTTTCATTATACATTGCAATAACCTCGTTTGTTTGTGAGTAAGTAACCAATACATTTACATTTCCGTACACCTGTCATAGTTTCTAAAATACGTTCTATTCTCTTTTCAAGCTCATCTTCAGTATCATTATTATTTTTAGAATTTGTATTTTCTGTTGCAAGATATTTATATGCGCTGTCACTTTTATCATCATTACTTTGTCCGCTTCCCTTTAAAATCACGTTAATTATAATAATAGTTACAATAAGAATTATTAAAAAGACTACAAGATTTTCTATTTTTCTTTTGTCTTTCTTTACCGCTCCATCACTTGGAGTATCTTTTATAATTAAAGCTTTAATCTTATTCATTTGTTCCTTAAACATTTATTATCCTCCCTATACTAAACACATATCTTAAATTGAATTTACCTTTATACTTTCATAATTAATACCATAATTTTCTTGCAAGAAATTCTTTATCTTTTCTATTTCTTGCCTTGATAAGGTATTCTCTTCATTCTTGTAAGTGCTATTGCCAATTTCAACTTTATTAATTTGAATATTCGTTTCAGTCGTATTTGTATCTTCATTATTTTCTTTATCAACGGATAAATTTATTTCTTTTATTATTCCTGTCTCTAAATCAATATCTAATTCTACACTATCCACACTAAATTCCATATTTTCTATGTCATTTTTTATCTGCTTTTTTACTTCTTGCCTATATGTACTTTCTATTGAATTTGCAGTTACATTGTTAAATTCATTCTCAAGAGATTTATATTCTTCTGTTGATGTAAAATATTCTTCATATTTTGAATAATCGACCTGTAATTTAGAGCCTGTAACTAATGTTATTACCGGTGAAATTATGGTGTATAGTATGTATATACCAATTACAGTTTTTATGTATTTTTTAGAATTACCATTTGGCAATATCATCTCAAGTATTGTTGCAATTATCACAGCAATTATTACTTGCTCTGCCCATGAACTAATCGAATTTATCATCTGTACATCATCCCACTATTTGTTATTTTAATTACAAGAGTTAATCCTATCATTAGCATTACTGAAATTGTGCAAATCATCCCTAGAAGTACTTTGAAGGTATCTCCCATTTGCTCTAATATTGATACAATCTTTTTATCTGCAATAGGCTCACTTAAAGCAGATGCTAAATTAAATGATATTGACATTATGGCGAGTTTTATCACTGGTATTATACAAATCGAAATTACAACAATTATCCCTATAAATCCCACAGCATTTTTTAATATATTGCTGCATCCAAGTACTGCATCAACTGTTTCACCGAGAAGTTTGCCAACTACTGGAATACTACTTGTTACTACTGCTTTTGTAGTTTTTAAGGTTATTCCATCAACACTACTTGTAAGACTTCCTTCCAAGGATAATACTCCGTGTAAATATTGTAAGAATTATTCCAAGTGCCCATACAACTGATGATTTAAAGAACTTTGAAAGTTTATTTATTTGTATCTTATCAGATACTTTTGAAATTATACCAAGTGTTGTTCCTATAAGAACTAATGGAAGTAGAACAGAAGATATTGCATTTCCTATAAAGGTTATTAAAAAAAGTAAAATTGGCTGCGTAACAGATGCACTAGCAATATTTCCTGTTGACATCATAAGTGCTAAAAGTATTGGAAGTAGCGAGTTTAAAAATCCCACTAAATTATTAACAGTATCTTTTATTAGTACAATTATTTCAGAAAAATTAGACATTATTAGAGTAACAATTAATATGTATTGAACATAATATGTTATTTCACCTATTTCGTTATTTCCAAGTCCTTCACTTATACTTTTTATTATGCTATGTACGACTATTATTACTAATATATATCCTAGAGTTTTTATTGTATTTATTACTTCATCTCCTGTTATTTTTAATATCCCTTTAATTATTCCATTAGGCTGAATATTTCCTGATATTGCATCTTTGTACATTGCCTTTAGATCAATTCCATCAAATACGTTTTTTGTGTAGTCTTCCGATTCTTTTAAAAAAGCTGAAATTCCTAATGTTTCTTCTTGTTCTTTAAAGGTTTCGTTTGTATTCACAGCATATGTAATATTTGTATATTGAATTGCAAGAAGGAAAGATATTATAAATATTATCTTTTTCATGTGTTCCTCTTTCTCTTTTGTTTATGGTAAAATTTTAAGTACTGTTTCTAGCATTGAAGAAATTATTGGAATAGACATAGCTATAATTATTACTTTGCCTCCCATATCTACTTTTGCACCAATAGCGCTTTCCCCTGAATCTTTGCAAATACTTACTGCAAATTCTGTTAAAAATGCTATTCCAGTAATTTTTATAAGTATTTTTAAGAAATCCTGACTTCCACTCATTTTACTTGCTAAATTATTTAAAAGATCTATTATTCCTTCAAGTTTGTCCATAAGTAAAAATAAAACAAGTGCACTTGCAATTAAAGATATATATACAGCAAATTCTGGTTTATACTGTTTTATTATTATAATTATTATTACAGCTGATATTGCAATCCCTGCTATCTTGATTATTTCCACTAAAATCAATTCCTTTCTTTAATTTATTAACCCAAAATAATTATTTTGTGCTTATAAATCAAATATAGTTCTAACTGTATTAAATAATGTACTAATTTCTTGAATTACCATAGTAAGAACAATAACAAGTCCGGGCTAGAGTTGTCATCATAGCTTGGTCTTCCCTTCCTGCTCGAACCAATACTTGATGTAATACTGCAACCAATATTCCTATCGCAGCTATTTTAAATAGCAAATCTATATCCAAAATTTTCGCCTCCTATTCACATTTAAGCTTGTATTTATATAAGAATTATTACTATGGCAAGACCAACAATTATGCCTAAGTTTTTATATAACTTTTCATTCCTTCTATCTTCCTCTTCGGCTTTATGAATTTGAATATCTATGTAACTTTTCATTAATTCTATCTCGCTAAGTTGCCCCTCTACATTAGTTTTTCCTAACAACTTTTCAAAATTTTTTAATATATTCAAATCTTCTTCATTCATAGATGTATTTGAATTTGTTATTCCGTAGTTCCATGCCTCGCCTGCAGGTAATTCTTTCATTCTTTCTTTTGAAACTTTAAAAATCTCTCCTAAAGGTCCATTAAATTCCTTTGATATATCATCAAATATTTGCGGAAGCGGTTCATAGGTGTATTTTATTTTTGTTTCGAGTATATTTAATATGTTACGTATTGTTTTTAAATCTTTAACTCTACTCTTGAATTTATTTGCCATTGCAAGTCCTAAAATTGTTGATAGAGACAAAATTAGTATTAATATAATACATTTTACGAATAGCATATAAAAGCTCCTCTAAATCAAAAAATATATATTCCATGTAATATATATATTCATATTTTTTATTTTTAGAACAACATTTTTAACAATTTAGACTTGACATTATGTTAATTTTGTAGTATAAATATATTATATCCTATTGAAAGGAGGATCTTTAAGTGAAGATCCAAGTAGATGAAAAGTCTCTTTCCATGTGGAAAGAGCGGTTCGGTGTAATGGTGGACGAGGCTATAAGCCTTGGCGAGAAGCTCTTTGCTCAGTATGAGGGCACATATGGCTCAGATGTCAGCGTTGCCTTCTCACGAAATACTTGCAAAGGTGACTTTCCTGATGATGCCAAGCTTCAAGTCTTATACAGATTCCCTGATAATAGAAAAGGAGCTCCCTTAGCTCCTATGATATTCTTCGAGGCCACCAACTCTTAACCAAAAACAAAGGGAGAGGTTATTATAACCTCTCTCTTTACTTTATTTTCCAGTACTTTATTCATCATATACTTTTAAAATCTTTCCTTTTTCTTTTTCATCTAAAAAAATTATTTTATCAAAAAGCTTTATATCTAAAATTTTCTTGAAAATTGGGTTTGTCCTTAAATTATCTAGAGAACTTCCATGAGCTGTAAAAATTCCTTTTACACCTGAACACATAGCATATTTTATTGCCTCAAAATCAGCTTCATTTCCTATTTCATCCGCTACAATTACATTAGGCGACATATTCCTAACTAACATTTCTATGCCAATATTTTTTGTAATATTAGTTAATATATCAGTTCTTATACCTAAATCATTTTCAGATATTCCCTTATACATTGCAGATATTTCATTTCTTTCGTCTACAACACTTACGTTTATACCGCTTAAAGTTAATTGCATCTATACCATTACTTATCTTTTTTATCAAATCTTTTAAAATTGTTGTTTTTCCTGTACCAGGACTACCTACAATCAAGGTATTATATACACTATTGTTATCCAAATCTATAACATGTTTTAATACTTCATAAGAGGCATTTTCTATCTGCCTTGCAAGCCTGAAGTTTAAACTGTATATGTGTGATATATTTTTAACTTTTCCATCCTCTAATACAACATCACCGCTTATTCCTACCCTATGTCCACCTTGTATTGTTATATATCCGATTACATATTTCATTTTGAAAAGCATATATTGAATTATCACATATTAGTTGGAGCGTTCTTATAACATCTTCTCCGAGTTATATTATAATTTAAAACCAATTCTTCATTAGAAAATTTTAAAATTATCGGCTTACTGACTCTTAATCGTATTTCCTCAAGATAATTAGATTTATTATTTAGATTTATCGAAATTATATTTGAAATATTATTTGGAAAAAAATTTAATATAGATATCATTAGAAATTCCTCTTCTTTTGTTTCTTATATATATTATATGAAATAAAAAAATATATTAGAACTAAATTTATATATTAATACAATGCAAATTAAAAAGGAGCTTTTACAAAGCTCCTTGCAAATTTTATTCATTCCAGTTATGGAAAACTTCTGATACATCATCAAGTTCTTCAAGTCTTTCAACTAATCTCTCCATCTTTTCAGCATCTTTTTCATCAAGATCTACATATGTTGTAGGAACCATTTGAACATCTGCTTCTACGAAAGTTAGACCTTTTTGTTCTAGTGCTTCTCGAACTTTCGAGAAATCTTCTGGTGAAGTTGTTATTTCATAAATTTCTTCATCTGCAGAGAAATCTTCTGCTCCACACTCTAATGATAACATCATAAGATCATCTTCTGACATCTCTGTACTTGCCTTTTCTATTACAATTACACCTTTTCTATTAAACATATATGATACGCATCCAGTTGTACCTAAACTTCCACCTGCTTTATCAAATACATGTCTAACATCAGCTGCTGTTCTATTTCTATTATCTGTTGTTGCATTTACAATTATTGCAACTCCACTTGGTCCATATCCTTCATATGTAATTTCTTCGTAATTTTCGTTATTTCCTGCACCTGATGCTCTTTTTATTGCACTGTTAATTGTATCATTTGGCATATTTGCAGCTTTACATTTAGCTATAACATCTTTAAGCTTAGAATTTCCTGATGGGTCAGGTCCTCCTTGCTTTACTGCTATTAATAATTCTCTTCCTAATTTTGTAAATACTTTTCCACGAGCAGCATCAGCCTTACCTTTTTTGGCTTGGATATTATGCCATTTGCTATGTCCTGACATGTTTTTTCCTCCTTTTATTTAAACTATATATATGATAACACATTTTTTTCTTTTTGTGTAGCCCTTTTCAAGAGATTTTTAAAATATTTATTTTTTATATAAAAAGCATTCCTTTTCATGAGAATAAATAATGCCTACTGCTTGTAAATAAGAATATATTATTGTACTTCCTACAAATTTCATTCCTCTTTTTTTCAAATCTTTTGACAAATTATCTGATAATTGGTTTGTAGTTTTATCTGTTTCATAAATAATTTTATTGTTAGTAAATTTTTTTAAATAATTGTAAAATGAGCCATATTCATTTTGTATATTTTTAAAGATTTTACTATTATTTATAGCAGCTTTTATTTTTAGTTTATTTCTTATAATCTTCTCATTTTCAAATAATTCTTTCACTTTTGTATCATTGTAACAGCATACTTTATCTATATCAAAATTATCAAATGCTTCCCTAAAGCTTTCTCTTTTGTTCAATACGCACTCCCAAGAAAGCCCAGCTTGAAAAGATTCTAATATGAGCATCTCATACAAATATTTATCATCAAAATTTGGCTTACACCATTCATTATCATGATATTCAATATATTTAGGATTTTTTAAATTACACCATTTACATCTAATCATAATATTATACCTAACTTTTACTATGCATTTTGCATCACTTCATGTACTTTTTGTCTTAGTAGTTCCTCGTTTTCTCTTCTATCTTCATACACATATTCTGGAAGAATTGGCTTAAGAATTACAAGAGTGACATCAGGCTTTTTCTTAAATAACTTTCTAAAGCCTTTAGCTTCTCTAAATTTAAAAACCATAGGAATTATTGGAACATTATTTTGAACAGCAAAATTAAATGCTCCATATTTGAAGTTTCTTATTTTTTCATAGTAAGGCCAAAGTGCTGCTTCTGGGTAGAAATGTACAAGATTTCCTTCATTTAACACTTCATTTATACTCTGTGTAAAATGCTTTTTGTTATTCATTGTACTTGGAATAGGTACTGCCCTTAACAATTTAATTAGCTTTCTTACGAATGGTATTTTAAAGCTTCCTTCTCTTGTTGTATAATATACTTTTCTAAAGCCACATGCAATTCCTACCATTGCACAATCTAATATTAGAACATGATTTGATACGGTGACAGCTCCTCCTTGAAAATTTCTAATATTTTCTATTCCTTCTATTTTTAAATCATATATTATCTTAGTTAAAATTTTCAATATTGGCAGGGCTATTACATTGTACAATATATTAGAAAAGAAATTAAATATCTTGCCTTTTGGAATATATTCATAGTTTTCGTCAATATCAAATTTCAAAGGCTCCCAAAGCTTTATAACATCTGTATTTTCCTCATTAATTACTTGTTTTTCTTCAATTACTCTTTCTTCGGTTACACTATTCATCCTTACCCCTACATTCTTTAATAATTCTGTCTGCTATATCAATACTTGCGTTTTTATTTATATATTTATTTTGATTCTGTACCATTTCTTTTTGTAGCTTTATATCTTCTAATAATCTCTTAGTATTTAGGACTACTTCATCAACTGTATCACATTTCATTGACATTTCCCTTTTAGAGAAGAAATTTGCGTTATAGTTCTCACATCCAGGAATTGGCATAGTATGAATAAACGGCTTACCTAAAGTACAAATTTCTGTTGTGGTAAGTCCTCCTGGTTTACTAAGAATCACTTCAGAACACACCATGTATTTGCTTAAGTTATTTGTAAAAGTAATTGGTATAACATAGTCGTTTTCTCTGTATGTTTCTTTTAAATCTTCATAGAGTTTTACATTATTACCACATGATACAATAAATGTAATCCCTTTGATTTCATCTAATAATCTTCTTAGCATCTCTGTTACTTTCCCAAAACCCATACTACCAGTTAAAATTAAAACATATTTTTTATCCTGTTCTAAATTTAATTCTTCTTTACATTTAGAAATTTCATAAGCTTGTCTATAACTTTTTGAAGTAGGTATACCTAGAGGAAGTAATTTACTTTCTTCAATTCCTCTATTTACAAAATCTTGAGCTAAATCTTTGCTAGGAATAACGAAATAATCAGGATTTGTTTCTTCCCAAAATGGTATACTCACGTAATCTGTTGCAACTGCCATAAAATGTATTGGATATTCCTTTTTTATTGATGTTAATGCCTCTGCTGCAAAAAGGTGTGTAGTTACAATATAGTCATATTTATTATCAATTATATATTTATATAACTTTTCTTTACCTAATCGATTTAAAGCATATACTGGAGATTTAAGTTTTGTCTTTTGATATAGTTCTCCTAAATGATATACAACTTTGAATGCTTTTCCATTTGCCTCTGTAGATTTTAAATATAATTTATTAATACCGATTCTTTATCTTCACATTTATAATACTTAAATATTCAACAAAGTTTGCTTCTATTCCTTTTTCTTTCAACGCTTCTTCTATTGCTAGAGCTGCTGAGTTATGACCCCCACCAGTTCCGCATGATAAAATTAATACTTTATTCATTAATACTTTATCCCCTTTGTTAAAACTACGTGGTTTTACTTTGATTAAAATTATTCTATCATAAAAAGATATAATTATCAACAAAAAAATGAGCCCCAGAAAACCTAGGGCACTACACTGATTATTATCTATTGAGTAGGTATATTGCAAGATTTAAGTAACTTGCAAATAATATCCAAAGTAAATATGGAATTTGAAGCAATCCTGCTAATTTATCTTTAGAATAAAATACATAAATCATTATTGCAACCAATATATCAAGTAATATTATCCAAAGGAATGAAAATAATTGCCAATCAAATACAAAGAAAAATATTGACCATAGTGCATTTACTACAAGTTGTAAATAATATATTAAATCAGTCTTTTCATCTGTTAATCCTTTGGATTTTAAGATTCCATAGGATATTCCCATTAGTATGTATAGAATAGTCCAGACTACTGGAAATAGAAAACCAGGTGGAGCTAAAAATGGTTTTTGCAAAACTTCATAATCAATAAATCTTGAAATTATAATTCCAACAACTCCTCCCACAATTACTGGAATGAGTATTGACTTCACATATATTCCTACTTTGTTCATGTTTCACTTCCTTTCTTTACCATTTTATTAAATATTTCACAATTTTATTAATAAATTTCTATATTTTAGTCAATACTATATTTATCAAATATATTGGAGGTTAAAATTATGGAAAATCAAAACTTAAATATCTTAGATGAAGTAAATAAGGGTGCAACAATGGGAATGGAAGCAATTTCTTATGTTAAAGAAAAGGCTACTGATGCTGATTTTCAAAAAGTCTTAAACACAGAATATACAAAGTATCAAAAGATTTCACAAAGAGTTAATGACGTATATGAAAATTATAGCGACAAAGAACCACATGAAATAAATGCCATGAATAAAATGATGACTTGGTATGGCATTCAAATGAAAACTATGACAGATGACACAACATCTAAATTATCAGAACTTTTAATGCAAGGTACTAACATGGGAATAATTGAAGGAAGACGTTTATTAAATCAAAATGAAGATGCAGCCCCTGACGTTAAAAATATCTTAAATGACTTTGTTGTAATGCAAGAAGATAGTGTAGAAACTTTAAAAAAATATCTATAAAATATTCCTTTATCTTAATTCGTACTGTGGTTTCTCATAATCTCTGTGCGAATTAAGAAAATTTTAATTTTTTCTTAAAAGTTTTTTAATATTTATTTTGTATAATAAAAACAAATGTATAAGGAGGCATTATTTTGAGGAAACATAATAGAAAATATAAAATAAATTTGAAGCGTTTGATTTTGGTTCTATCAATAATTGCATTAATACTATACATATGTATTAAATCTAGCATGACATACTTCTTAAATAGTATTACAGATGGAACTGGGACAAGTGCTACAAGTACTTTAGTTGATGAAGGCAAATATAAGGTTATTAAGGAAGATATAAATGAAAATTACGGTGGGAAGCGGACAAGAAAAAGTATCAGACAAAGACCGGATACTTTACTACTTTTTCAACTGTCAATGATAATTTAAAAGTATATAAAGAATATAAACAAAATGGAACTTCTTCATGGAGTACAAACAAATACTGGGATGCAGATATGGCAAACAGCGGATGCGGTATTACTGCAATGTCGATTATCTTAAGTGGATATGGAAAAGACTATACTCCTGAAGATTTGAGGGAAAAATATTATCCTGTACTTGATGGAGAAAAAATTTCAAAAGAACTATCTAAAACATTTGGTATAAAGAATACTGACTTTTACTATGACTCTGTTCATTTGTCTAATGAATATATAATAGAATATTTAAAAACTAATAGACCAATACTTATATGTCTTTGGAATAAGCCAGAAGATAACCGTTGGACAACTGCTTCACATTATATGGTACTTCTTGCAAGTGATACAGATACGAAAAAAGTATATGTATCTAATCCAAATGGTCTAGAAAATGATTCTAAAAGCTCTGGTTGGTACGATATAAACGAAGTTACACCATATATTGCAAAAGCATTGTTTGTTGAAAGTTATAAGTAAAAAAATCCTATAAAGAAAAGCTGTGGTGAATACCACAGCTTTTGCTATGTTAATTTGCTTGTGATGTTGATATAACTTTTTCATATTTTGTTACATCTGGTCTTTGTACATCTTCGTCTGTAACCGTTCCACGTTCATAAATATAATTGATTGTTTCGTATGGAACACCATCAAGATCCTCTCTAACAGGAAGTCCTGTATTTGCATTGAAATAAGTCACAGAATTATCAAATTTAATCATATAACATTCTGTTTCATTTAGGTATACCTTATTTATATTATAAGACAATGCTGCTTTTAGTCTCATCCACATAAGCTCGATAGACAAAGGTCCTGGCATTACAGTTTTACCAGTTGTTAATAAAGATATACCTCCACTACCCTTTGCGCTTTCTTCGTCATATAGAAATAATTCTTCTGTATCATTTTCATAAAGTATTTTTTCTGAATATTTGTCAGTTGAAATATCGTCTCCGAGTTGGATCTTTTAAAAATACCCAGTTATATGTTATAGAGGCATTATCTTTATGATAAGTTTTGTCAATTTCAGTTCTTTTTCCCTTTTCATATATCTCACGTTCAATATAATAATTATCTGATTTTGCAAGTTCATCTGTTTTTATTGCGAAATAAGTTAAAAGCCAAAATTTTCTTGCAATAGTAAAGATAATAATTGCAAATATTAATAATAATACATTTCTAAGCATTCGTAATCTTTTTTTATATAACTTTATATAGATTACCTCTTTATCATTTTTTTCCGTCTTTTTCCCTCCTATGTCTTTACTCATATCTTCAAGTATAGTTTTACATTCTTTACATTCACTAATATGTTCTTCTATATAGTTATTTGTTCCCTCACTTGTAAGATTTTCTACATAATTTGGTAATAAATCTTGAACAATATTACACTCTTTATAATTCTTCATTCTTTCCAACCTCCCTTAACTTTTGCTTTCCTCTATAAAATGTTACTCTTGCCCAATTTTCTGTCTTATTGAGTACATCCCCAATTTCTTTAAAACTGAGTTCTCCTGTTAATCTTAAGTACATGACCTCTTTTGTTTGATTATCTAATAATTGCATCTTTTTAAATAAATCAAGTTTAATATTATTTGAAATAGCTATATCTTCAGTATTTTCTATTGCAACTAAAAAGGTTTCTTCTTCATCTATGCTTTTTATTTTCGTTTGCTTTTTATATTCGTCATACCAAAGATTTTTAGCAATCTGACATAGCCAAACTGAGATCTTGCAATTTCCCTTGAATGTATCAATCTTTTTAACAGCTCTATAAAATGTCTCCTGAGTTAGTTCTTCTGCTATATCACTATTTTGAGTTAGGCAGAATAAATATTTATATACAGTTGCAAAATATTTTTTATATATTTCTTCAATATCCTGCATAACTTGCCTCCTTTTTAATATGACTTTTTAATTTTAGTTTCGTTACACATATTATAAAAAAATATTATCTTTCCTTTTGTAAATTGAAAAGATAATATTTTTGCATTATTTATTTAACATGCTTGTCTTCAAATCATATAGCTTTTGAGATAAATCAACATAATATTTTTGAGGATTATTTAATCTCTTTACTTCATCCCAAATTGTTAAGAGCTCTTCTTTTGAATGCTTTGCAATTTTTTCAAGTGTAGGAGATTTGTATATAAGCTTACCATTTTCAAATATTTTTTCTTGAAGTTCTTTTACATAATAATTTGTTAGTTTCTTTCTCTTCCAAGTATTATGCTCATCAAATATTTCGTAAATTTCTTCTGGGACTACTTCGTCTTTTAACATTATTACATCAGCTAAAGCAAAACCTGTATCTTTTGAATAAAATCTGCATACCTTTTTAAAGCTTGGATTTGTAATTTTATCTACATTTTCGCTTATTTTTATTTTAGGTACTATGTTTCCATCCTTTTCAACAGCAGCAAGTTTATATACTCCACCAAATACAGCATCACTTTTAGCTGTAATTAAATTTTCACCTACTCCAAATGAATCAACCTGTGCTTTTTGTTCAATCAATGAAGTTATTAAATGTTCATCTAATGAATTAGTTAAACATATCTTGCAATCAGGATATCCAGCATCATCAAGCATTTTTCTAACCTTCTTAGATAAATATGCTAGATCTCCGCTATCTAGCCTTACAGCTGC
>CANRCJ010000017.1 GCA_947629105.1 uncultured Clostridia bacterium
CTACTATCAAAGGATAAAAGACTTAAGAGATATGTTATCTTATGCTGATGCCGCAAAAGAAGAAGGTATTGAGGAAGGAATTAAGCAAGGTATTGAACAGGGGAAAAAAGAACATCAAAAGGAAATTATACTCGTTCTTCATAAAAAACAAATGCCAATAGAAGAAATATGTAGTATTGTAAATCTATCAAAGGAACAGGTCGAAGAAATTCTTAACGAAAATGCATAACAAAAAGGCACAAGTCTATCTATATTTATAAATATACTTGTGTCTTTTTATATCCTTTATTTTTTTATATGCCAAATAATCACTAGTACTACCTATGTGTATAGCTTCAATGGTTTCAGTTCTTATTTTAATATATACAATTAAAATTTAATTTCCTGAAATAAGAAACTTTTTATACCATCAAATGTAATTTCTTTATTAAAAAATCCATTTATATCATCTTCTACTTTTTGTTCATATGGTGTTAATTCTACATTAACTTGATAGAATAAAACTGATTTCAATTTATTCCAAAATCCTACTTTTACTGGTAATTGATTCTCTTCCATTTAAAAATTCCTCCTTTGTGACTTTATAAGGTTCTATTATTTTATACTATATTTTTTTTATTTTTTCAATATTTTTTATAAAATTTTAATATTAAGTTTTTGTTACAAGATTATTGCATTTGTGTTACATTGGCTTTTATTCAACTTTCCCTAGCAACATATCGTTTTTTACGTCTATTATTTTAACTTTTACTATTTCGTTTTCAATATTCTCTTTTACATTCATAATATTGACATTTAAGTAATTTGCTGTGTGTCCCTTAAAGATTCCATCTTCCATTTCTTCAACTAAAACGTTTACGGCTTTGCCTATATAGCTTTTATTATACTCTAACTGTATTTCATTTGATAGTTCTATTATTTTTCTGCTTCTTTCCTCTTTAATCTCTGGTAAAACTTGATTTGGAAAGCTTGCTGCTTTTGTTCCTTCTCGCACAGAATACTTAAATACATGTATTTTATAAAAGCTTATTTCTTTTAAGAAGTTATACGTTTCTTGAAATTCTTCTTCAGTTTCTCCTGGGAAGCCGAACTATAACATCTGCTGTAAGTATAACATCTTCAAAATTTTCTCTTAAAATTCTTACCGCTTCCCTAAACTCCTCAGCTGTATACCTTCTATTCATTCTTTGTAATACAGATGTACATCCACTTTGAAGTGACAAGTGAAAATGGTGGCATACTTTTTCTAATTTTCTAAGTCTTGTTACAAATTCTTTTGTTATAAGCTTAGGCTCTAGGGAACCAAGCCTTATCCTCTCTATTTTTTCTATTTTATTCATCTCTTCTAATAAATCTATTAGTGTAATAGCATCTTTAAAGTCCTTTCCGTATGATGCAATATGTATTCCTGTAAGAACTACTTCTTTTATTCCTAAGTCTGCAATTTGCCTTACTTCATTTATTATTTCATCTAGATTTCTGCTTCTTACTCTTCCCCTTGCATATGGAATTATGCAATAAGAACAGAACCTGTCACAACCGGTCTTGTATCTTTATTACTGCTCTCGTCTTTTCAGTATAAGTTGTTGTTCCAAGTTCTACATATTCTTTTTGGTGCATTACATCTGTAATGTCCTCTTGCTTTTCCTTTTTAAAATTTTCTACATAGTCTATTATATTCTTTTTCTCATTATTTCCTAATAAAATGTCTATATCTTCTATTTCTTCTAATTTGTCTTTAGCAACCTGTACATAGCAACCAATTACAACTAAAATACTATTTTTATTTTTTTGCTTTGCTCTTCTTAATATTTGTCTTGATTTTCTATCAGAGATGCTTGTAACTGTGCACGTATTTACTATATATACATCTGCTTTGTCTTCGAAATCAACTAATTTATATCCCTTTTCAATAAATTTTTGTATTATTGCATTTGATTCGTACTGGTTGGTCTTACAACCTAAAGTATATATTGCTACTGTTTTTTCCATATTTTTTCCTTTATTTCTTATATGATTATCTCTTCTTCCTATTATCTAAAGCATCAAGATTTTCTAATGCTTTACCAGTTCCAAGGGCTACACATGACACAGTATCGTTAGCTATCATTACATTTATTCCGGTTTTTTCTTGCAAAAGTTTATCTAAACCATCTACTAAGCTTCCTCCTCCTGTCATGTATATGCCTTTTTCACTAATATCTGCTGTTAGCTCTGGTGGAGTTCTTTCAAGTACTGAATGTACTGCATCAACTACTTGAAGTGCTGGCTCCATCAATGCTTCTAACATTTCACTAGAATGTATTGTTATTGTTTTTGGAAGTCCTGATGTTAAATCTCTTCCACGTATATCCATTTCAACATCTTGTATTTTAGGATATACACATCCTATATTTATCTTTAAATCCTCTGCTGTTCTTTCACCAATTATTACATTATGTTTTCTTTTTATATATTTGACTACTGCCTCATCAAACTTATCTCCTGCAACTTTTAGAGATGTACTTACAACAGATCCTCCAAGTGATATAACTGCAACATCTGTTGTTCCTCCTCCTATATCTACTATCATGTTTCCGCATGGTTTTGATATATCTATTCCTGCTCCTATTGCTGCTGCTATTGGTTCTTCTATTAGGTATACTTTTCTTGCTCCTGCTTGTGCTGCAGCATCAATTACTGCTTTTTTCTCTACCTCTGTTACTTGAGATGGTATACAAATCATTATTCTAGGAGAAAATATTGTTCTTCCGCATATTTTATTTATAAAGTACTTTAACATTTTCTCAGTTACTGTATAATCTGATATTACTCCATCTTTTAAAGGTCTTGTTGCAACAATATTACCAGGTGTTCTACCGAAGCATTCTTCTAGCTTCTTGACCTACAGCTAGAACTTCTCCTGTTAAATTATCTACAGCAACTACTGATGGTTCTCTTAATACTATTCCTTTTCCTTTTACAAATGCTAAAACTGTTGCTGTTCCTAAATCAATTCCTATATCATGTCCAAAAGAAAACATTAGATAATCTCCTTTAAATAAAAAATTGTAATGAATTTATTTCATTTTTGTTACAAATTCATTACAATTATATTACAAGTTTTATATTTTTTCAATACATTTTTTTGAACTTTAAGATTTTTTACTTCTTTTCATTAATTACCTGTTCTTTATGTGTCATTTCATATATCTTAAGTCCTATATCTCTTCCGTGAAAATACATATATATTATTCCTTGTGAGTATATGTAAAATGCAATTATTATTAATAACCAAATACCAAATGTTTTCAATCTATCCATATTTTCCTCCATCTAAATATGATTATATCACAGTTTAAATAATATGTAAACTAGTTTTGCATATTTTCGACTGCTGTAAGTACTCCCAATTTTCCATATTCATATGTTAATCCACCTTGCAAGAATGCAATATAAGGTGCTCTTATCGGTCCATCACATGAAAGTTCTATTGATGAGCCTTGTGTAAAGCTACCGCTTGCCATTATTATCTTATCATTATATCCTGGCATATCCCAAGGTTCAGGTACTGAGGTTGAATCTATTGCAGAGCCTTTTTGTATTCCTTGACAAAATTTTATTAATTTTTCTGGATCATTAAATTCTATTGTTTGAACTATATCTGTACGCTTCTCATTATATCTTGGTGATACTTTGTATCCTAATTTTTCTAGTAATCTACTTGCAAATACGGCTGTTTTTAAGCTGCTTGCAACTACACTTGGTGCCATATATATTCCTTGCAAAAAGCCTTTATTTGCACCTTGAGTTGGTCCTACTTCTTTGCCTTGTCCTGGAGATGTAAGTCTTTCTGCTGCAAGTGAAACATATTTCTCTTTTCCTGCAATATATGCTCCATTTGAAGCAATTCCGCCTCCTAAGTTCTTTATAAGTGAGCCGAACTATTACATCTACTCCTACTTCAAGAGGAGATTTTCTCTCTACAAATTCTGTGTAACAATTATCTACAAATATAATAACGTCCTTATCAATTTTTCTTATTTCTTTTACAACATTTTCTATCTTTTCTATTGTAATACTATCTCTTGATGAATAGCCTTTAGAGCGTTGAATATGTATTAATTTTATTTTTTCTTTCTTTAACGCCTCTTGTATTTTTTCTACATCAAATTCGTTCTGTATTAAATCGATTTGTTTATATTTAACTCCAAATGCCTTTAAAGAACTTGCATTTTCTGTTATGCCTATTACTTCATCTAGTGTATCATATGGCTTACCTGATATTGCAAGAAGTGTATCATTTGGTCTAAGGAGTGCAAATAGTCCAACTGTTAGTGCATGTGTTCCTGATATAAACTGATTTCTAACTAGAGCGTCTTCTGCTCCTAATACTTCTGCAAATATTTTTTCTATACATTCTCTTCCGGCAATCATTATATCCATAGCCTGTACTTGAGTTAAAGTGCATTTCTGAAACATTGTTCCTTTGAAATGCTTGTAATACTTTTTGGCTATTGAACATTGCATCTTCATCTATTTTTTTTATTTCATCTTTTATTTCTTCTTCTACTTCTTTTGCAAGTTTTAGTAATTCTTCTTTCATCTTATTTCCTCTTTTCCTACTAAGTATAGCATTTTTGTTGCTTTTTGTAAAGTTTAGTGATAAAATTGTGTAAAATGAAAATGGAGGTATTTTTAATAAAATGGAAAAATTATTCGAAAATAAAACTACATATACTCAAGATACATATATAACATTTTTGAAATTTCATGCTAAAAAAAATAATCTTCCTTATATGGCTTATACAATATTTTGGAGTTTTTTATTATTGCTTTGTACTTACCTTGCTTTTGCATCTAGAAATAGGCTTCAAGGTGTAATTGTTTCCTTGATTCTAGTTTGCTTTGTAATTTATAGAATATATAGGCCTAAAATGATTGTTGATAAAGAAAAGAATAGTGAGAAAATTTCTACTAATAACACTAATACGTTTTCTTTTTATGATAAAAAAATTGAAATAACCAATAACAATGGTACTTTTGATTATAAATATTTCATGTTTCGCAAAGTATATGAAACAGCTGATTTCTTTTATCTTTATGTAACAAAAGAAAATGCCTTTTTAGTTTCTAAAAAAGGCTTTTCTCTAGGAACTCCTGAGGAGTTTTCTAAATTTATAAAAAACAAATGTGGATTTAAATATAATCGAGATTTAAAAAGCAATGTATAATTTTTTATAGACTTCTTACTATATTTAATTCCTCCAATACATTTTTATATTTCACATAAAAAATTCCTTTCTCTTTCACGTCTAAGGAATTTTTTAATTCCTCAATTACAATATATGTTTTGTTGATATTGTATTTTCTATCATCATTTACATATTTTGCATCATTTACAAGGCTCTCAAATACGCCCTCTGCCTTTGCTATTTCTTGTCCCATTCTGTCCCAATTCTCAGTTTCAGCAAATGCATATGAGTTTATAATATAACTTTTAGCTTCTAGTGTCTTTTTGTCAATTTCATCAATTTTGGCTTTTTCTAGAAATATTGGCAAATGCGCATATAATTTTGCAAAATACATTGCACTTAGTGCTTTATCTTGTTTTTTTACATTTACTAATGTGTCGTCTAATGTGTTACTAAAGCTTAAAATATTCTCTGAACTTACACCTATATCGTATAAATCTAATATTACCGAAGACCATGTTGCATATAGTACCTCAAGTTCTCCTTCTATTGTTTTCCAATCTACTTCTCCATCATCTGTTACAATGGTTTCTTCTTCCATCTTTGTTATTGTTGTTTCTTCTTTGTCTGTTCCATTTTCTGAGCTATCTTGTTGTTGACTACTTTGTTCTTCCTCTTTAGATGAACTACTTGAAGAGTCACTTTGTGACTCGACCTTACTTAATATAACCTTGTAATTTTGCAAATCAATATTGCTTAAATAATTTATCACTGTGAGAAGCTTTGTATCTAGATATTTTATTTCTTCATCAATCTTTTCATCACTACTTGCCTTTTGCTGTGCATTTGAATATACAAAAAATAAGAAAATTACACTAACTATTATAGCAATTATAATTATTATTTTTGAAACAATGCCTATGAATTTATTTTTCATTTTCCTATTCCTTTCTATTTTATTTAATTTTAGTATTTCTAAAAAGCTTAAATTTATTCTATGTACATACTTTTTATTGTTTTGTGCAAAATATTATTAAATTTTTATTCAAGAGGAGCTAGGTTATTAAGATGGGAACAATTTTAAATCTTTATAGTGATAAACATGGTGAAATTTCTAGATTTCTTCGTGATTTTTATAAATATAATATTGCTTTGAATAATGATTTAAAATGGGAAAAAGTCTTTGACAATCCTGTTGAAATGGCAGATATTGTCAGTGCTTTAATTGATAATAAAGATTTGTATAAAATAAATATTTGGGTTAGTTTAGACGAGGGTGCATTTATTAACGTTACAGAAAATAATATAGACAAACTAATAAGGTATCTTTATGAAAGATACCCCTATTAATTCTTTTTTAAATTTATTAATTTTCTTCGTCGTTATTTTCTTCTATTTCTTCATTGCTGTCTTGAACTCGCTCTAATTCTTCTACTTGCTCGCTATCTTTTGAGTCAATGTCTTTTGGATTAACTTTTCCGTTTGCTTCACTTACTTCTTCCTTTTTTATAGGTTCCTGTTCATATCCACAATTAGGGCAATAGTTAGCATTAATCTCTATTTCTTCATAACAATTTTTACATTGTCTTTTTTCTTTTAGTGTTAATATTTCGTCTTTGCATGCTACTATCTTATCACTTAATTCTTGTATTTCCTTACATTTATCTTCTAGATATTTCATATCTAAGTCTTCATCTTTTACAAACTTTTGATATACTGCTTCTCCTATCTCTTGATATATGTCCTTTATATCACTTTTATGTTCATTTATTTCCATTCTTATCTTCGTTTCTTTTGCAATTTTCGAAGTTTTTTCAGCAGTGAATTTATATGTCTTACTTGCTGCATCTCCAATTTTTTCAAATATTTCCATCTTCTTAAGTCCTCCTTCTCTTAAGTTTATTTTCTTACTTTATTAAAAAAATATACCTAAATTTTGTTAAAATTCTGATTTTTTATCTCGAAGCATTAATCTTGTTACAGCTTCTGTTGGCTCTAGATTGTTGTATAATATATCATAAACTGTATTTAATATTGGCATTTCAATATTATTCCTTTTGCCAAGTTCATAAGCCACCTCAATGTTATCTATACTTTCTATTACCATTCCTACTTCTTTTCTTGCTTCTTCAATGGTTTTACCTTGACCTATAAGCATTCCTGCTTTTCTATTTCTACTATGTTCACTAAGACAAGTTACAATTAAATCTCCAAGACCTGTAAGTCCATAAAATGTTTCTTTTTCACCGCCTAGTGCTTCTCCAAGTTCTGAAATTTCTTTCAAGCCTCTTGTAATTAATGCTGCGAAGCTATTGTCTCCTAGATTTAATCCTGCTGCAACTCCTGCACAAAATGCTATTATATTCTTTAACGCTCCCCCAAGTTCCACGCCTTTTACATCTGTACAAGTATATATTCTTAGAGATTTGCTCATAAATTCTTCTTGTAGCATTTTATTTACATCTTCGTATTTTGATGCAACTACAAGAGCTGTAGGAATCTCAATAGATACTTCTTCTGCATGGCTTGGTCCAGATAGCACCGCAATTTTTGTGTTTGGCAATTCTTCTTCTATAACATCATCTAAAGTTTTTAATGTCTCTCTTTCAAAACCTTTTGAGCATATTACAACTACTTGTTTTTTCACATATTTTTTATACTGTCTTACAGTTTCTCTTGTAAATTTTGATGGTGTTACATGAAGTATTATATCTGTTCCTTCAAGTGCTTCTTCATAAGAATTTGTGCAATATACATTATCAGGTACTATTGCATCTTTTAAAAATTTGCATCTTTTTTCTTTATTTATTAAATCTCTTTCTTCTTCTGCATACGACCATATTTTTATATTATGTCCTATTTGTGCTAGGTTTATTGCAAGAGCTGTTCCCCAGCTTCCGCTTCCAATTATGCCTATATTTTTCATACGTTCCTCCAATTTTATTTTTTGCTAAAGCTTAATTTGTTTTCTGTTCCTGTTAATATTCTCTTTATATTAGTTCTATGATTAAATATTACAAATAATGCAAGCAAGATGCTAAATACTATGTAGTTTCCACCTACTAAAAAGTATTGTGTTCCTACCTGACATATTACAAGGACTGGATAAAGTATTGCAGCTGCAACAGATCCAAGTGAAACCATTCTAGTTAATGCCATAAGTATTAGTGCAAATACTAGACAAACAAGACCTATTTGCCAATTTACAAGTAATAATACTCCAAGAGATGTTGCAACTCCCTTTCCTCCCCTAAACTCGAAGAATATTGGAAATGTATGTCCGAACTACAACACATAATGCTGCTATTTGTACAAGTAATGCTCCATTTACATCTTTCATAAATTTGTTTAGTAAATATGCTATAAGTACTGCAATAATTCCTTTTAGAATATCACATACTAAAGTTATTAATGCTGCTCTTTTTCCAACGCTCCTTAACATATTTGTTGTTCCTGCATTTCCGCTTCCCTTTTCTCTTACGTCAAATCCTGCAAATTTTCTGCTAAATATTACTGAAAAATTGATACTTCCTATTGCATACGCAATTAGTGCCATTACTACATATATAGCCATATTTTCCTCCATTTCTGACAAATTAAATTTGTCTTTTTATATTTATATTTTTTTATTTTTCTTCGTCTTCATCATATTTCTCACGAGCTATAATTCTTATTGGCGTTCCTGTCATTCCAAATTCTTTCCTTATGTGATTTACTAAATATCTTTCATACGAAAAATGGAATATTTCTTTATTATTTACAAATATAATAAATGTTGGTGGTTTAGTGCTTGCTTGTGTAACATATAGAATCTTTAGTCTTCTTCCTTTATCTGTTGGTGGCTGTGTTATTGCAATCGCTTCATTTATTACTTGATTTAACATTCCTGTTGAAACCCTCATGCTGTTGTATTTTGCGACTTCGTTAATCATATCGAATAATTTATTTACTCTTTGACCTGTTTTGGCTGATATAAATATTATTGGTGCATAAGTAAGATATGAAAGCTTTTGATATACATCTTTTTTGAATTCTTCTAATGTGTTGTTTTCTTTTTCTATTTCATCCCACTTGTTTACAACAATTATAATTCCTTTTCCGGCTTCATGTGCTTCTCCTGCAATTTTTGCATCTTGGTCTGTTACACCGTTCTTTTGCATCTATCATAACTAGGCATACATCAGCTCTTTCTATTGCAAGCATAGTTCTTAGAATACTATACTTTTCTATATCGTTTTTTATTTTATTTTTCCTTCTAAGTCCTGCTGTGTCTATAAAAACATACTTTCCGTGTTCATTTTCATAGTATGAGTCTATTGCATCTCTAGTTGTTCCTGCAATATCACTTACAATTACTCTATTTGTTCCAAGTATCTTATTTGTAAGTGAAGATTTTCCGTACATTTGGCTTTCCGAATTAATGCAACCTTTATTACTTCTCCTTCTTCATTTGCCTCAGTTTCTTTTGGAAAATATTTATATATTTCATCCAGCACATCTCCTATTCCTGAAGCATTTACTGCGGACACTGCATGTGGCTCTCCTATTCCTAAATTATAGAATTCATATATATCATTATTTGTATTTCCAAAATTATCAGACTTGTTACATACAAGTACAACAGGCTTTTTAGATTTTTTCAAAATCAAGCTTATATCTTTATCTACCTCTGTTACTCCTTGTTTTATGTCTGTTAAAAATATTATTACATCAGCTATTTCTATTGCTATCTCTACTTGTTCTCTCATACTTGATATAATTATATCATCTGATTTTGGTTCTATTCCAGCAGTATCTATAAGTGTGAAGTCTCTTCCTCGCCAATTTGTATCAGCATATATTCTGTCTCTTGTAACTCCTGGCTTATCTTCTACTATTGATTTTTTCTCTCCTATTATGTAATTAAAGAAAGTTGATTTTCCAACATTTGGTCTTCCAACTATTGCAACTATCGGCTTTGCCACTCTTTTCACTTCCTATTCTTTTTTATTAATTAATTTTGTAATTTCCACCAAGAATATATTAATATTATGGTTTTTAGTTTATTTATATTTATTCTCGTTCTAATATGTAATTTTTCCTTCTAATAAGTCATCATTTTTTACCCAGTCTTCTACATCTATTGTTCTATACCCTTCTTTATTTTTTATTATGACTTCTTTTATTCCAGCATTTATTATCATCTTTTTGCAAAGCTGACATGCGTCTGCTTCTTCTTCATACTCTCCTGTATCTTTTCTAATTCCAACTAAGTATAACTTGGAGTCAATCATGTCTTTTCTTGATGCACTAATTATTGCGTTTTGTTCTGCATGAACTGACCTACAAGCATCATATCCACCGGTGTCTCATATCTGGAAGTATCTTTTTCTTTGTGCAATATCCAAGGTCAATACAATTTTGCCTTCCTCTAGGTGCTCCTGTGTAGCCTGTTGAAATTATTTCGTCATTTTTTACTATTATGCATCCATAATTTTTCCTAAGACATGTTCCTCTCCCTGCCACTGCTTCAGCTATTGATAAGTAGTATTCGTTTTTTTCTACTCTCTTATTTTCCATATTTACTCCTTCTTTTTACCTTAAGTATTATATCATAGTTGTTTGTTTTAAACAAGCATTATATTTAACACTTTTGTTCCTAAATACTAAAAAGAGGATACTTTTTAGTACCCCCTCTCTTTTATTATTCTTCTACTTTTTTAAATAAGCTCTTTGGAACTCCACATAAAGGGCATACCCATGTATCTGGTAGTTCTTCAAACTTAACTCCTTCTACTGCTTCATCATAAATATGTCCACATACTGTACATACATATTTGCTCATAGTTACTATTCCTCCTAAAATTTCGTTTTATATTTTAATAATTTTCTGCTTTTATTTCAAAATAGCTTTGTGGGTGATTACATACTGGGCAAACTTCTGGTGCTGATTTTCCAATTACAATGTGTCCGCAGTTTCTGCATTTCCAAATTCTGTCTCCATCTTTAGAAAATACTAATCCATTTTCTACATTTTCTAATAATTTTAAGTATCTTGCTTCATGCTCTTTTTCTATTTTTCCAACAGCTTCAAATAGATATGCTATATGCTCAAATCCTTCTTCTCTAGCTTCCTTCGCCATTTTATCATACATATCTGTCCATTCGAAGTTTTCTCCTTCAGCAGCAGCTTTTAAGTTTTCTACTGTTGATGGTACTTCTCCACCGTGTAAAAGTTTAAACCATAATTTTGCATGTTCTTTTTCATTTGCAGCTGTTTCTTCAAATATAGCTGCTATTTGCTCATAGCCTTCTTTTTTTGCCTTGCTTGCAAAATAAGTATATTTATTTCTAGCTTGTGACTCTCCTGCAAAAGCTTCCATAAGATTTTTTTCTGTTTTTGTTCCTTTTAATTCCATAATAAAGCCTCCTATATCAATATTAATTTTCAATAATTATATATCATATTTTTTTTGCAAAATCAAGACATTTTTTTAACTTGCTATCTTAAGATTATGATAATCTATTAATATTATTTTTCTAATTGCTTTGCATATTCTCTCTACTTCATTTCCTTCTTCTTTCTTAAGTATTTCATTAAATTTTATCTTTAGCTGTTCATCAATATCATCATGTTCTCCTTTTGATAAATTCTTTTCATCTTCTGTAATCTCACTATCATGCTCACATTTATATACAAGTCTTCCTAAATCTAATATTGCATCCTTACATAAATCTATATGTTTTTCTAAAAATTCTCTGTTTTTGTTAATAATGTTGTTTAATTCTTCTATATGTTTCTTTCTTTCATCTTCTGTAAGACTTCTAGTTACAAGTAATGCAAGCTTATATGTGATATGTTGTACTATATTCCTTAGGCTTTGCTTTTCTTCTATAGGCATATTAGTCATGTCATTTTTTTGCACTGAATAATATGCTGATTGTTCTGAAATATACCCTTCCTTTGAGCACACTCTTATTTCTATTGGAACCTCTCTTTCGTTAGGAATTAAAGGCTCTTTTGCAAATACATTATATCCTAAAGGTGGAACCCACTTTATATAAACAAGTGGTGAATATATATATTCCTCATCAACAAAGTCAATATATTCTGCATTTGGAAGTCTTTCTTTTAGATAGTTTATTATAGGATATATCTCCTTTTCATTATTTGTTATAAATGAGATTCCGACATAATCGTGTACCTCATCTAATTTCTTTTTATTAATTCTATGTGTTCTAATTGCTGAATTTACATCTTTTATTCTTTCTCTATACTTAAAAACTTTTCTATTCTTTGCTTCTTCTCTCATTGATGTTAAAAATTCTTGTACTTCTTTACTTGTATGTAACATTTCAAGAAATTCCTCAATTTTCTTTTCTTCTTCTGTTTCAGCAACAACATCTAAATTCATTTTGGTTTTCATTGTGTTTCACTCCTCTTTTATGTATAAATTTTTGTCTATCATATATTTTGCAAGTCTTTATATAAATCTAATTCATATAATTCTTGCGTTTCTAGACTTTTTAAGATATTTTTTACAACAGGATAACTTCTAAATTCCTCTTTGTTCATGTTCTTTAATTCATTAATACTGATCCATCTGGTTTCTAATATTTCATCTGTATTATACTCCAAATTATCTTCTATTATATTAGCTAAAAAATGCATCATAATCACTGCTTTATCTTCAGCATTATGCACATATATTGGGAAAGCCTTTTTTAGTTCTACTCTGCATCCTGTTTCTTCAAGCGTCTCTCTTTTTGCCCCTTCAAATATTGTTTCATTTTTTTCTAAATGTCCAGCTGGAAATGCCCATTTGTTATAGCATTGCTTCTTGGCTTCTCTAACCATTAGTATTTTGTCTTCATTTAATATAACTGTACCAACAATTATTTCCATAATTTTCCTCCTTTATCTTTCATTTTCTTCTTGATTGTCATATACATTTTTGCTTGCAAACCTTTCTATTCTATTTATTTCAATAGGACAAAGTTCGCCTTGTATAATCATGCCTTGAACTCCGAATGAGTTAAGTCCATTTTGTTTTAAATTTGTTCTTTTTTCATATATTGGCATCATTATATCTTCTAGTAACATTTCTTTAAATGATGCAGGCATAGGTTTATATGTTCTTGGAATCTTACCTTTTATATATTCAGGCTTATATCCTATATTAAGAAGATGTTGTAATCTTCGTCTTGCTGAATTAAGGTAGTCTGTATCAGATATTAGATGCTCTCTATATCTATTCATGTTATTTGGCGTTACAAACAGTAATTCATCCCAATCAATTATCCATGACTCATGATTTTCTTTTCCTTTTGTGATTGCTCCCATATCAAATCCTTTTCCAAGAAAATCTACATATACTTTTTCTCCAATATCAAAGTATACATTGAAAGCTCCGTCTGTTTTTACTTTTTCTCTTGCAATTTCTTCTGTATCAACACATAAGACGACTCCCTGTGGATTACTTAGTTTTACTCTATTTATATAGTTTTGAACTTCTGACTTATTTACGAAATGCCCTTCTACTCCGTAAAGTTGGCTTTTCCCCAGTTTTTGCATCAGCTCTACATGTAAATAGGTCTGGGAGTTTGTCTTCTATTTTTTTAAATTCATCATAGCTATCTAATACAAATAGATTTCTTGTTTTGCTAATTTTAGGTAGCCACTCATGTAATAGTACTGTTCCATAGGCTTTTCCATATTGTTTTATATATGGTATGTCATTCGGATTATTTAGCTCGTATAACATATTTATATTCCCTACTTTCTGTATTATTCTTAGTTAATATTTATGTTAAATTTTATAGATTATTCCTACTTGTCCTAAAATAAATTTATTTACATTATATCATATCTTTAATTTTATAAGAATATAATAAGAACTTTTATTTTTTTATTTCATAATATGTACTATACAACAAATAAAATAAGGAGGAATTAAAATGTGTAATTGTAGACGTAGAAGATGCCATTGTTTATATAACTCTTGTCATAATGATGATAAACATATGTATGAGACTTTATGCAATGACATTCCAAATGGTAATAACAATTATAACAATAGTTGTAGCTGTGGTTTTGATGAAGACGAAGATGTTTTCCCACAAAACCCAATGTTTGCCCAAAGTTACGTGCCATTCCAGACTTTGAATGAAACTTATATGCCATGTTCAGGCTTAAAGAAAGGTACAATTTTCCCTGAACTTGTAAGTGATTACTGCCCTGGTCAATCAATGGCAGAGATACAATATATTATGGACACTAATTCTATAAAGGAGGGCTGTAACAGATGAATGAAGATATACAAAGCTATGATAATTTAGATGATTTAACTCGTGATATAGATTCAAGAATGTGTGGATGCAAAGATGATGACTATACACGTGAAGAATTAATGGAAAAAATCAAATGCTATAACTTTGCAATAATAGAACTTGCACTTTATTTAGATACTCATCCAGATGATGAAAGAGCTTTATGTTTGCATAATAGTTATTGTAAGACTTGCAAAGATTTAAAAGACAAATATCAAAAGGTTTATGGCCCACTTTCTATTTACTATCCTTGCAACAAATGGCGTTGGCTTGAAGAACCTTGGCCTTGGGAAGGAGGTAATTTCTAATATGTGGACTTACGATAAGATGTTAGAATTTCCTATAAATATTAAGGAAACAAATACTGAACTTGCTAAAAATATCATTTCTCAATATGGTGGACCAGATGGAGAACTTGCCGCTTCTCTTAGATATTTATCTCAAAAATTTGGTATGCCAGACCAAAAAGCTAAAGCTATTTTAAATGATATTGGAACAGAGGAATACGCTCCATTTTGTTGTCAATAGTTGATATTTGACAACAATAAACAGACTAAATGATAACATTTTGGAGCTCATTCGTTAGAACCAAAACCTTATCAAAAAAATTATTTGGAACTATTTTTAGATAAAATCTAATGGCTAGTTCCAAGCC
>CANRCJ010000018.1 GCA_947629105.1 uncultured Clostridia bacterium
AATGGTAATGTTCCAGCTAAACTTTTAAATAAGGAAGTATATTTACTAGATATGACTTCTGTTGTCGCTGGTACTCAGTTTAGAGGACAATTCGAAGCCAGAATGAAGGGTATTATTGATGAATGTAAGGCATTAAAGAATATTATTTTAGTTATTGATGAGATTCATAATATTATCGGCGCAGGTGAAGGCGAGAATTCAATGAATGCGGCAAATATTCTAAAGCCATCTCTTGCAAATGGTGAGATACAACTTATTGGTACTACTACACTTAAAGAGTATAGAAAATACATTGAAAAAGATACAGCATTAGAGAGAAGATTCCAGACTGTTCTTGTAGAAGAGCCAAATATTGATGCTACTGCTGAGATTATGTATGGAATTAAAAAATATTATGAAGATTTTCATAAGGTTAAGATTTCTAATGATGTTATTCGTCAGGCTGTAATTATGTCTGAGAAATATATTCATGATAGATTTTTACCTGATAAAGCTATCGATATCTTAGATGAAGCATGTTCTAGAATAAATCTAGATAATAAAGAGCTATATACTTTGGAAGTTCTAAAAAATGAATTAAAAAATGTACAAGAAGAAAAAAATGAGGCAGCACAGGCTGATTCAACAGAAGATTATCAAAAAGCTGCTGACCTTAAAACTCGTGAATGTCAACTTATTGAGCAAATTGATAATATAAATAAGAACTTAAAACTAAAGGAATTAACTGTTCAAGATATTGCAGAAGTTATTGAGCATTGGACTAAAATTCCAGTAACTAAAATTACTGAAGAGGAGACTACTAAACTTCTAAACTTGGAAAACAACCTTCATAAGAAAATTATTGGTCAAAATAATGCAGTTGAGGCTGTTGCAAGAGCAATAAGAAGAAATAGAGCAGGTCTTAAAACTACAAAAAGGCCACCATCTTTCTTATTCGTTGGTCCTACTGGTGTTGGTAAGACAGAACTTGCGAAGACCTTAGCATTCGAAATGTTTGGAGATAAAGATGCAATTATTAGAGTAGATATGTCTGAATATATGGAGTCTCATTCTACTTCTAAACTTATTGGTTCTCCTCCAGGATATGTAGGATATGATGATGCAGGTCAGCTTACAGAAAAGGTAAAGAGAAAACCTTATTCAATCGTACTTTTAGATGAGATTGAAAAAGCTCATAGTGATGTATTTAATATACTACTTCAAGTATTAGATGATGGAAAACTTACTGATTCACAAGGAAACACTGTTAGCTTTGAAAATACTATTATAATTATGACATCAAATTCTGGTTCTAATTTAAATAATAATTCTATTGGTTTTGGTAAGCAAACTGTAGACAGTAATAAAATTCTTGATAGTTTAAAAGAAACTTTTAGACCTGAGTTTTTAAATAGAATTGATGAAATTGTTGTGTTTGATAGCTTAAATAAAGATGAATTAATGCAAATAGTTGATTTAATGCTTGAAGATACAAAAGCTGCACTTAGTGATAAAAATATAACTATGGAAGTTTCTAAGAAAGCTAAGGAATATTTACTAGATAAAGGAACTGATTTAAAATATGGCGCCAGACCTTTAAGAAGAGCTATACAAAGATACTTGGAAGATGAGCTTTCTGAGAAAATTTTAAGAGCAGAAATAAACAATGGAGATAAGATAGTTGTAGATTTGAAAGCAAACGCCTTAGATTTCAAAGTCAAAAACTAAGATTAATGGAGGTTATTATGCTAAAACATGTACCAAATATTTTAACAGTAATTAGATTTATACTTATACCACCTATCGTAATAACAATTACCTACGAACAATTTGTACTTTCTTTGATACTTCTAATATTATCTGGAATAACAGATGTTTTAGATGGTGCTATTGCTAGAAGATTTAACTTAGTTACAAATTTCGGTAAATTAATTGACCCTCTTGCTGATAAAGCAACTCAGACTGCAATTCTTGTAACTTTGGCTATAAAAGGCATTATCCCATTTTGGATACTTGCAATTGTCATTGTAAAAGAATTTGCAATGATTGCAGGAGCCTCATTCCTTTATGGAAAAGAGCTTGTAGTTTCTAGCAAATGGTATGGCAAGCTTACAACCGTGCTATTTTATATTGCCATTGCGTCTTCACTTACTATTCGATATATAAATGCTCACATTCCTGATGCAAATATAAATGATTTTTCTATATACATCTATTGCTTAGCTTTACTTTCAACTATTCTTGCTTTAGTTTTGTACTTTAGAGCATTTAATATGAAGACTTACATCAAGGACGAAGTCAAAAAACAAAATTAAATTATTTTATTATATATTAAAATCCAGTGAAAAATCACTGGATTTTTTCTTTCTATTCATAATCTTCAAGTATTTTATTAAGCTCGTTAGTTCCATAAACCATAAGTCCATTTTTAAGCATTATTTTATCTGTTTCAGATAGATACTCAACCGACATAACTTTTTCTTGTTTAAGCGATTTATTACCTTCTTCATCTACTATATATATATTAATATAGCCATCTTCTTCTGTTAAAAGATAATGCTCTCCGCAAAAACTATCTAGCACTTTAAAAAGAACAACTTCTTCTTTAGAAAATTCTTCTACTTCCCAATTTGGATATTGTTTTTGTATTTCTTCTGTGGTTAAATTCACCAATTCTTCTGGGATTTGTGCTTCATTAGTTATCGTATGTCCACAATCTTGATAAAATTTTTTTAATACTAATACTGTATTGGGAGTTGTTTTTTCTTCTGATGAGACTACCTCAATTGTTACATTATTTCCTTCTGTTTCATTATTTTGATTATCTAAAATAGAAGTATTATTCATATCATCATCTGGTTTGTTTTTTGTTCCTATTGTGTAAAATATAGCAAAAACCACGACAAATAAAATTATCATAGCAATAATAAAAATAGCTTTTTTGTTCATACTTAATCACCTTTTCCATTTTTTAGTAGTATTAACAAAAATAGCTATTTTTATACATATTAATAATTATCATCATTTAATGTTGGAAGTGTAATTTCCTTGCCTTCTGATGAAATTTTTACATTTCCTACATGATTCTTTAAAAATTCTCTGCCTCCAAGTAGAAAGTATTTATGTTTGATTTCATCTCCGATTGTTCCACCACCATATACTATTGGATCATCCCATGTAACATCTACTGCATACCATTTGTCATCTAGTTCTACATAATTCCACATGTGACTTTCTGTTTTTCCTGAAGAATTCTTTGCTACTCCAACAACTAATATACTATTTATTCCTAATTCATTTAGAATATATTTAAAGCTTCTAGCATATCCTTCACATACACACTTGTTTTCAATCATTGCGCCATAAACCGTGTTTTTATTTGCAGCATTTGAATCATATTCTATTTTATCTATTAAATAATCGTGCACTTTCTTTATCTTATCGTAAGGCTTATCATCTTTTATATCTTTTATTATCTCTGATTTAATTGTTTCTACTTTTCCTTTAGCCATTCTTACTTCTATTGGAGTATAAAAGCCGCTAGAGAAGTATTTTGCTTCGTTTCCTGAGTCTATATATAATTTATTCTTTTTAGTTAAAAATGATGTGGTTGTTTCTATATTCAAATACATCTTAGAGAAATCTATATAAAATAAATTTGGTATATCTAGATTAATTGCGTTAACCGCTTCGTCATATGCTATATTTAGCTTCTTTTGTCCATTCTCCTGATTTAATAAATCGCTAAAATCTCCATTAATGTCTATTCTATAATCTCCAGTTCTTAAGTTTTCTATATTTCTTGCTATCGCATCATATATTATTTTGGCATAACTATCTAATTGATAATAGTAGTATCTATTATTAATTATAGATGATGTACTTTCAGTATTTGTATCTACTGTATTTGTCTCTTGTTTTTGATTTTGATTTTCATATGTTTCGTACGCAAACACAAATGCAATGCCTATACAAAATATACATAGAAATATTTTTAATGCATTTTTAAAATTTTTATTCATCTTTTCACCTTTGTATTTTTTATTTTATAATTTAAATATATCATAAGTTTTAATGTTTAACAATAGTAAAATTTTCAAAATGCTATATATCCATTTCAAAATAAAATTCTACCCCATCATCTTTATTTTGAACTCCATAATCATTATGTGTATTAGACATTATAGCTCTTACTAAAGAAAGTCCTATACCTGTTCCTCCGCTTTCTCTATTCCTTGATGTGTCTACTTTATAAAATCTATTCCAAATCCTATTTAAGTCCTCATCTGAAATTTTTTCTCCTGTATTAAATACATTAATTCTAGCCTTATTTCCTTTTATTTCATAACTAACAATAATTTCTTTTCTTCCTTCTATTTCCGAAACATTCTTTATTGCATTTGTAAAATAATTAGTAAATACCTGCTCTATATAGAATTCATCACCAATTACATATAAAGGTTCCGCGCTAAATTCTACCTTTATATTTTGCTCTTCCAAGATTTTTGTTGATTTCCTAATCGTCTCATTTATTAGCTCACTTATGTTGAATTTTGTTACATTAAATATTAGTTTTCCATATTCTAGTTTCATAAGTTCTAATAATTTCTTTACTAAAGTATCCATCTTATTTGATTCATCAAGTATTACCTCTGCATAAAATTTCCTGCTTTCTTCGTCTTCTGTAATATTTTCTACTAGTCCTTCAGCATATCCTTGAATTAATGCAATAGGTGTTTTTAATTCGTGTGAAACATCTGAAATGAATTGTTTCCTCATTTCATCTGTTTTTGATTTTTCTTCTATATCTTTTTCTAGCTCAATATTCGAATTTCTTAGTTGATTTATCGTTTTTTCTAATGTCTCTGACATGGTATTTATGTTTTTACCAAGATTATTTATTTCGTCATTAGAGTTATTAACTTCATACTTATGGCTAAAATCGAGTTCAGATATCTTCTTTGTTATTTTGTTTAGCTCCTCTATTGGTGATGTAAATTTCTTAGATATCACTGACACTAAAATTCCACTTATTATCATAGCAATGAATCCTATAAGCATTAAAAACCTATTGGCAATATTTACGCTTTCTTGTATTGATGCTATTGCGACTCTTATGTATAGACTATATCCATTATCTAGTTTTGCAGATAAAAGAATAAATGAAAGTCCTGTCTTTTGGTCTATGGTTCTTTTTATTTTTACATTTTCATTTTTCCAAAGCCAACTTTCATTTATTCTTCCTCCTTGATCTAGTTCATCTGTTAAAGATGATACAAAGTCTCTACTTGATGCATATATGCTATTATCTGTTTTTATTAATATATCAAAATTGTTGCTAAGTGCTAACTTCTCTAGTTCAATTTCTATGTCCGCATTGCTTATTGACCCGTTATAATATGCATTTATTGCTTTATATGCTGACATCAGCTCTGACTGTTTTGAATAAATGTAGTAAGTTTCTAAAACTACTTTATTTATCAATATAAGAGATATTATTACTATACCTATTGTAACACATAAGGTCAAAAATAGTTTTACTCTTATTGTATCAAATTTGTTTTTTGTTTTATTACTTGATTTCAAATTTATATCCTATTCCTCTCATTGTTTTTATATATTTTCCTCTTTTTCCAAGTTTGTGTCTTATCTTTTTTATATGGCTATCTATCGTTCTTGAATCTCCATAATAATCATAGTTCCATACGTTATTAAGTATCTTATCTCTAGATAATGCTATTCCTATATTATCTACTAAGTACTTTAGCAGTTCATATTCTCTAAGACTCATTTCTACATTCTTGCCATCTACTTTGACACTTCTACCATCTTCGTCAATTTCTATTCCACCATATTCCTTGGTTTTATTTGCCTTGGTACTTGTCCTTTTTAGAATTGCTTCAACTCTTGCAACTAATATCTTTGGACTAAATGGTTTTGCAATATATTCATCAACCCCAAGTTCAAATCCAAACAGCTCGTCTTGTTCCTCTCCTCTTGCTGTAAGCATTATTATTGGTACTTTTGAGGTTTGTCTTATTTGTCTTAATACAGACCAACCATCAAGCTTTGGCATCATTACATCTAATAGTATTAAGTCTATTGTGTCTGGTCTTTCATTAAATACTTCTAATGCTTCTTCTCCATCTTTTGCTTCGATTACTTCATAGTCTTTTTTGACTAAAAAATCTTTAATTAGTGTCCTCATTCTTTGTTCGTCATCTACAACTAATATAGTGGTATTCATATTCTACCTCCAAATTTCCCCTTATATTATACATTATATTGCCTGTTTGTGTCTATATTGTGAATAAAATATATTATTTTTATATCCTCCTTGGCTATATCTCAACGAGAATTATATCGTCTCCTATACAGCGTATATTTTTCCATGGTATTACTATGTCATTGTTTCCTGCAAATATACTAAGCTTGCTATTTGTTCCTGGGACTATGATAGAGGTAATTATCCCTGATTCTAAATCTGCTGTTACGTCTTGCACGTATCCGAAGTCTTCTTCCATCTGTGATATTTACAACCTCTTTGTGTTTGAAATCCAATCCTTTTGTTCCCATATAAAAATACCCCCTATTGCTATTTATATGCAACATGGGGCATGTTTTATTTATAATTCTTTCTTATTCGTTGTATTGCATTTTTTTCTAATCTTGACACCTGTGCTTGAGATATACCAATTTCATCTGCAACTTCCATTTGTGTTCTTCCATCAAAGAACCTTTTCGTTATAATAGCCTTCTCTCTTTCATTTAATTTCTTCATAGCTTCAGCTAAACTTAAGTTTTCTGCCCATTTTTCATCTGTATTTTTGTTGTCACTTACCTGATCCATTATAAAAATATTCTCAGCTCCATCTTTGTAAACAGGCTCTTGCAATGAAATTGGATCTTGAATTGCATCAAAGCTAAATGCAATCTCTTCTCTTTCTATTCCAAGTTCCTTTGCTATTTTATCTATTGTTGGTTCCTTACCATCTTCTTTTGTCAATTTTTCTTTAACTTGTATTGCCTTATACGCTAAGTCTCTTATTGAACGACTAACCCTAATTGGGTTATTATCTCTTAAATATCTTCTTACTTCTCCAATAATCATTGGAACAGCATAAGTTGAAAATTGAACATTCAAACTCATATCAAAATTGTCTATTGCCTTTATCAGTCCAATACATCCTACTTGAAACAAGTCGTCTGGATTTTCTCCTCTACCGCCAAACCTCTGTATAACACTAAGAACTAACCTCAAATTTCCATTTATAAATTCTTCTCTTGCTGCTTTATCTCCATCTTTAATCTTTTTAAAAAGTTCATTTTTTTCTTCATTTGATAGTACAGGTAGTTTTGATGTGTTTACTCCACATATTTCAACCTTTTTTATCAAACAGAAAACCTCCTTTTGGAATTATAATGTATTATTTTCATTATTTCCAAAAGAAGGTTATATTATACTTTTATTTTAAAAAGCACCACCCAAATATTTAGGTGGTGCTTTGTAGGTTAAGCTTTGCAATAATACTGTTGCCAAAACCTCATTGCCATTGCTTCTTCGAAATAAGGAAATTCTATTTTGTCTTTTCCTGTTCCGATAGATAACATGGTTATGTTTCTTTTTCCTGTGCCAAATGCAAATTCTTCGGTAGTACCTTCTTTAATAGGAAGATGCTTTTTAATGAACATATCAATAACAGATGATAAGTCCTCAATAAGTTCCGAATTTTTAAAATCTCGAGCAATGAAGAAAAATCCGTCACTTGCCCATCTCCCATTGGAGAAAATCTTTTCCTTGAGCCTTCTAAAATCTAATACGGACATAACATTTTCTGGCTCATACTCCTTGAGATAATCTGGCACCTTAATGTCAAAGAATTTCAAGAGAGATACCCTATAACATATATCAAGGTTTTCGAGCCATTCCTTGACTGCTGGTATAATCAGCTCGCCATCTTTGAACTTTTTAAATATCACATTGTATTCATTTTCCAGCATCCACGCTCTGTTTATAAATGTTCGAGATTCAAGTTCTAATTCTTCAAATCTCTGCACGCCAAATTTCCTATCAAAGATGATATAGGGTCCATTTAGTATTGTCTGTGCGTAAAGATCAGCATATTTTACAGCAGTTGTCTCATCAGGTTCTCCGGTAGTTTTTTTAGCAATCTTTTTGATTATTTCATCTACTTTCGTGTGAAATAGCCTCATATAATCAATATTTTCCAATGTTAAGATAATCCGGGTTATGTTGTAATACATATTTTGGTCTGCAATATTAAGTTTTTTGTGCTGCACTATTAATTTGCTGATTCTTTCTCTGTGATTGATACCACCATCAATTCCCCAGTATTTTCTGAGATCTTTTTGCATTTTGTTTGGAAGTTTTGGAATTGCGAGTTTCATGAAATTGTCAAAACTCGCTAATTCGGGATAAAAACCTGAGCATAATATGTCAAATATTTGTTTATATGCTCCGTCATCCCGATTTCGGTTGACCTTTTTCATTTAACAGCCTCCTACAGCAAAAATTTTTTGATGCAATTATTATATCATTTTATTTTAGTTATGTCAACTTTGCTCTTTTGATGGTGTATTTTTCATTTTATTGTTTAAGATATATCAAGGTTATTCCTTTATTGAATGGTATAACCTTTTTCTCTATTCTTTTATGATTAAAATTTTTTCTTACCATATTTAATATAACCTGTCCTTGCCTATACCCGTGTATTACAACAACTTCTTTTATCTTCTCTGTCGCTGTGTCTATTGCTCTTTCTAAATAAAACCTTGCTTCTTCCTCTTGCATATCATGTAAATCTACAACTATTCTTTCTTCATCTGTTATGAACATATCATCAAGCATTTTTTCATCTCCCATTTATTGAAAAAAAAGAGAACTTACTTTAAAGTTCCCTAATATTATTTTTATTATATATAGAAAATTGAAAGAACTACTGCAAGTATTGCAAATACAATTCCCAATGTAATTGTCAATCTCTTTCTTTTACCTTCTTTAGTTCTTCCTTTATTTTGATTGTAGAAATTATTTGTACTTGATCCTGTAATTGTTGCTGTTACTCCAGAGTCTTCATTAGATTGAATTAATGTTAATACTATTAATACTATTGACACTACTACATATATTAACATCAATATAGTTTTTATAATTTCCATTTAATATACTCATTCCTTTCTTAATCCTGCTTTAATATTTAAAATGCAGTATTTATTTTAACATATTTTTTTTATAAATGCAATTATTTTATGAAAAAAATATTCAAATTCCTATTTTTCTAGTTTATGATATACTTTTTTACCTTTTTTAATTATTGCATAACCTTCTTTAAAATCTTTTTCTGATAATGTGTAGTTTATATCTGTAATTTTTTCATCATTTAAAGTAATTCCACCTTGTTCGATAAGTTTTTTAGCTTGACCTTTAGATGGTGCAATCTCTGTTTTAACTATTGCATCTGCTAGGCTTATATTTACTTCATCTATCTTTGTTGTAGGCATATTTTCAAGGCTTCCACTTCCCTCGAACAATGCTTTTGCTGTTTCTTCTGCTTTCTTTGCTGCTTCTTCTCCATGTATTAGCTTCGTTATTTCATAAGCTGCGACACGTTTTGCTTCGTTTATATTTTCATCTTTTAAAGAAGATAATCTTTCAACTTCTTCATCTGGTAAAAATGTTAATAGGCTTAGAACCTTTTTTACTTCTGTATCCCCAATATTTCTCCAATATTGATAGAATTCATAAGGAGATGTTCTTTCAGGATTTAGCCATAAAGCTCCTTTTTCAGTCTTGCCCATCTTCTTTCCTTCAGCTGTTGTAAGTAATTTAAATGTTAGTCCATAAGAATCTTCTGCACCTATTTTTCTAATTAGTTCTACTCCACCTATAATATTAGACCATTGGTCATTTCCACCAATTTCCATTTTGCAATTATATTTATCATGAAGATATAAAAAGTCATAACTTTGCATAAGCATATAGCCCATTTCGAAGAAGGTTAAACCTGTTTCTAATCTTGCTTTATAACATTCTGCTGCAAGCATTTTATTTACTGAGAATAGTGTTCCAATGTCTCTCATAAAATCTATGTAATTTAGGTTTAATAGCCAATCTGCATTATTTACGATAATTGCAGCATTGTCTCCCTCAAATGATACAAATCTTTCTGCTTGTTTTTTTAAAGCTTCTACGTTCTTATCTATTGTCTCTCTTGTTATCATTTTTCTCATATCAGTTTTGCCTGATGGGTCTCCAATAGAAGCTGTTCCGCCACCCATTAATATAATTGGCTTATGTCCTGCTTTTTGTAATCTAGAAGCTACCATTAACGCAACAAAATGTCCTATATGCATGCTATCTGCTGTTGGGTCTATTCCTAAATAAAACGTTACACTTTCTTTTTGAAATAGTTCTCTCATTTCTTTTTCATGTGTTAGTTGTTCTATATACCCTCTATCTTCAAGTTCTTTTATTATATCTGTCATTTATTTTCCCCCTCTTTTAATTAATCGGCCACTTCAATTTTTGCTTATTTTACCATATTTATGGCAAAAAGTAAATAGCTATTTGCTTTCATATATTGAATTTTCCATTTTGATATGATATTATATAAATATATGAATACTTGGAGGTTTTTATGGAAAAGAATAATAGAAATAAAGATATAAAAGTTGTTTCCGGAGATGGAAAAGATTTGAATATTTCTCCTGTATATAATCATATTCCACCTAGTAAGCCAAGAATTAAAGATGGTAGTGATAAGAAAATTGTAATACCTAATGAAAAAAAGAATAATAAATAATAAAAAATATTGACAAATCACAAAATTTTGTTTATAATATTTAAGTGTCACTTATGGCGAAGTAGCTCAGTTGGCTAGAGCATCCGGTTCATACCCGGCAGGTCGAGAGTTCGAATCTCCCCTTCGCTACCATTAATTATGCATATATTTAAAATAGCATGTTTCAATTAGTTTGAAACATGCTATTTTGTTATTTAACATTTTTTAACCACTCAGTTTTAGACAAATACTGCTTTTTATAATTAATTTTATTCTTCAAAATCTTCTATACTTCTGAATTCATATCCCATTTTCTTGATTTCTTTTATAACATCACCTAGTATTTCTGCATTATCTTTAGACGTTGCATGCAAAAGCATTACACATCCTGGATGAATATTTGATATTATTTTTTCCTTCGCATATTGTGTTCTTCCTTGTTTTGATTCCTCCCAATCATCATATGCAAAGCTCCACATTACTGTTGTATATCCTAAGTCATTTGTGATGTTTAGTGTTCTTTCACTATACTCACCTTGTGGGGGTCTAATATATTTCATTTCATAGTTATATTTTTCAAAAACTACTGTATGTAATTTCATTACTTCTTCTTTTATAGTTTCATCCGATATATCTGGTAAAATTTTATGATTAACTGTGTGATTTCCGAACAATGTGTCCTTCTTTTATCATTCTGTCTACTAAATCACCTGCTGAATTTAGATAATGTGCTGTTATGAAAAATGTTGCACTTACCTTATTCTCTTTTAACGTATCAAGTATTTTACCTGTATATCCCGCTTCATACCCATTATCAAATGTAAGATATACATACTTTTTTTCTTTATTTCCCATTGCAATTCCATTATACTTTTCTATTAGTTCTAAGTTTGTCTTTCCTAAATCTGGCTGTTCGTGATTTTCTCCTCTCTTTATTCCCCAACTAATTTTTTGATTACTTATATATCCTGTGTTTGCTAATATACTATTATCATCATAACTATAGAATGCCCATACAACTATCCCTATTAGAACTAATATTAGTCCTGATACCTTTTTTATAATTTTCTTCATATTGCATTCCTCCTATAGCTATTTATATTATATAAAAAAATTATATATGCAAATAAAAAGGAAATACAGCAAATAATTTACTTATTTATTAAATTTTCTATATAATTAAAGTTGTAAAAAGTCATAATTTTTACGTGCATTTTTTATTGACATTATTTTTGTTTTCACTTAATATTAATAAGTCGTTCAAAAATGTAAAATTCTTACAATTTAATTTTATGGAGGTAATTGTTAATGTCCCTTATTAATACTATTAGGGCAATGTTTTTTAATCAAAAGACTAAGTTCATTTTTATATTAATTCTAATATTTTCGTTTATGAAAATTGCCATAGATTCATTTATTATTATTTCTTGTAAAGACTCTTTGCCAATATCTATTATAATACTGAATATTCTTTCTTTACTAATATATTTATGTATTAGTATTTTTTGTTTGTATAAGTGTGGTAAATTAGAAATTACACGCAAATCTTTAGAGGAATCTAATTTATATAATAAAACTTTAAAGGACATGAATGATAATGTACGTATTTTTAAACATGACTTTTCTAATATAATGCAATCTTTTAATGGATACATTATAAATGAAGATATGCCTGGTTTAAAAGAATATTACAAAGGAATTAATAATGAATGTAATAATGTTAATACTCTCTCTATCTTAAGTCCTAACCTTATAAATGACCCAGCATTATATTGCTTGATAACATCAAAATATCACTTAGCAGAAACATTAGGAATTAAATTTAATATAAACTTGTTAATTAATTTTAAAGAAATAAATGCTACACCATATATTTTAACAAGAATATTAGGTATACTTCTTGATAATGCAATAGAAGCTGCAAAAGATTCTGGAGAAAAAGAAATAACTTTTGAAGTATTCGCATACTCTTCGAACTCTAAAGTAAAAAAGCATGTTATTTCTGTTGAGAATAGTTATATAAATAAAGATGTAAATATTGATAAAATTCGTGAAAAAGGCTATACCTCTAAACCTTCTGATAAAGGCACACATGGCCTTGGATTATGGGAAGTAAATAAAATATTAAAGAAAAGTAAAAACTTAAATTTGCACACAACCAAAAATGAAAAATTCTTTATCCAACAACTAGAAATATTTAATCCTGCTTCTTAAGTTTATTCTTACATTTATATTTATTTTACAAAGGAGGAAATAATGTTAAATTTTGCGCTATGTGATGATAGTATACCTTTTCTAACCAATATGGAAAGTACACTAAACAAATTAATTGTTAAACATGATTTTGATGCAAAGGTTGGTTTCAAATCTAATAATATTTTGGAAGTTCTAGAGTACATGAAGGATAATACTGTTGATGTACTCTTTTTAGATGTTCTTTATGAATCTAATATAAATGGAATAGATATTGCAAAACAAATTAGAAGTACAAATAAAGATATATATATAATATTTATTACTGGTCACTTAGAATATACTTTCTTATCTTTTGAGGCGAAGCCATTTGATTTTATTGCAAAACCTATTACGCCTTCAAGATTAGAACAAACTTTAATTAGATTATTTGACGACATTACTCTTTCAAAAAATAGTTTTATTTCTATTAACAACAAAACTCTTATAAATGAAAAGGATATTAATTTTATACAACGTGACGGTATGAAACTTGTTTTTAAGACACAACATAACTCTTTTGAATCTTATACTTCTTTTAATAAATTTGCCTGTAAATTATCTGATAATTTTATTAGATGTCATAAATCGTATATTGTTAATATTAATAATATTTCTCATATTGAAGCAAATTCTAATACACTTTTCTTTCCAGATAATTCCGTATGCTACATTGGACCAAAATACAAAAATACATTTATGCAAGCAATAAATTCGACTTAAAATTTATGTATGTGATCAAAAAGAGCCTCCTATTGGAAGCTCTTCTTTTAGTATACTGTAACTTTATATTTTTTGATAGCTTTTCTATCTTTTTAAGGAAATATTATATTGTAGTAATTTTGCTTTAAATTCTAAGCTACTCTTACTAAGGATTTACCATTCAAAGACCCCTTTCTTTTGTTAATTTATGTACTGCTAAGATATGCCGGCTCAGTATCTTTGCAACATGTGATTATATTATACTAAATTTTACATTTTTTGATAAATTATTTATAACTAATTATTATTTATTTTGTATATTTATAAAATTTTAATTTTGTATAAATATTATAGCATTTTTGTAAAATTGACAATTTACTTATATTTTTACTAATTAGTTAATACTTAAATCTTCTATTATTTTCCATGTACCATTTACTTCTGGTAAAGATATAAATGTCATATATTCCTTTGTTACAGGATGGTAAAAGCTTAATTTATATGCCCAAAGTGCAATTTGCTTTCCGTCTTCCTCTTGTTCCATATTTTTGATCACCATATATGCTATGCGAAATATTTGCTAGTTGTACTCTTATCTGGTGGTGTCTTCCTGTATGAAGCAAAACTCTTACGACAGATAAGTCTATTTCCTCATTGTATTTTAAAACTTCATAGTCTAGCTTTGCATATTTTGCATTCTTAGTCCCCTCTTCCACCACCTTGCTCATATTATTCCTCTCATTTTTCAAAAGGTAGTTTTCAAGCGTTCCTTTGCTTTCTTCAAATTTACCATCACAAACAACCAAATACTCTTTTTTAATATTTCTTTCTCTTACTTCTTCGCTTAGTCTTGCTGCTGCCTTTGATGTTTTTGCAAATACCATAACTCCACCGAACTGGTCTATCGAGCCTATGTATAAGTGCTAGATATACATTTCCTGGTTTTTTATATTTTTCTTTTAAATATTCTTTAATTATTTCTAACATATCAATATCTTCTGTCTTATCGCCTTGTGATGGGATATTTGGTATCTTTTCTACTACTATAATATGATTATCTTCATATATTACTTTTAATTTCTGCATTTAGTTCTCCCATCTACCATAGATTCCGCATGGTAAAACAAGATTAGAGTTGGTCATTGGAAGACCTATTTCTCCTGAATAGACTTTTCCATTATGTTCTTTTGCAACAGTTAAGTTCAAGATATCTTCTAGCACCTTGCTTGAAATTCCTGTTGTGTATGAGTTTATTAAGAAAAATAATGGGTTATCTGTCAGAACTTTTGAGCAAAGCTCGACTAAGTCATAAATACTATCTTCGAATTGCCAAACCTCGCCATTTGTTCCTCTTCCATAAGAAGGTGGGTCCATTATTATTGCATCATATTTGTTTCCTCTTCTTATTTCTCTAT
>CANRCJ010000019.1 GCA_947629105.1 uncultured Clostridia bacterium
CCATTTAATACTTGTTGTTTTAATTCTTCTATATATTTTTCTCTAGCTGTTTCGTTTGTTTGTCTTGTTTTTTCTTGTGTTTCTCTAGTTTCTTCTGCTTTCTTCCTTGCTTCTTCATTTTTTTCTCTAGTTGTCTCATTAGTTTTTCTTGTTGTTTCCTGTGTTTCTCTAGTTTTTTCTGCTTTCTTCCTTGCTTCTTCATTTTCTTCTCTAGTTGTTTCATTATTTTGCCTTGTTGTTTCTTGCGTTTCTCTAGTTTCTTCTGTTTTTTTTCTTGCTTCCTCATTTTTCCCTCTAGTTGTTTCATTTGTTTGCCTTGTTGTTTCTTGCGTTTCTCTAATCTCCTCTGCTGCTTTCCATATATCTTCATTATCATTTATTTGCTTCATTTTATCTTCAATTTCTTCAATATAAATCTTTGCATCCTCAGCTTCTATTTCTTCTTTTGATGTTTTTTCTATGTATGCTTCGACAATAAAAGAAGATACAATATCTGTATCTTCTTTTATTTCAACTTCAATTTTTGCTTTTCCCGATAAACGTACACAGTCCGGTTTCAATACCACGCTTATTACTTGATTATTACTATCAACTTCGCACACTTGTATAACTATTGATTTACTCGGTTTATAGAAAATTATATTGGCTGTTTTATTTTTTAAATTTACGATTTCTCCATTATCTAAAATTTGAAATTCTAATTTCGTTGTATCTAATTGCTTAAGCCTAATTACATCATATTTCTTAATTTTCAGATCTACTATTATTTTTTCAGTCCTTTTCATATTTCCCTCCTATCCTATTTTTAGATAACCTAATACATTCAAAATAGCTGTTATATTGCCTGTTCTAGCATAAGCATTGCTTGCTCCAGAAATACTACTTGCTTTTGCAGTTGAGCCAATGTGAAATACTGATTGGTTTCCAGATGATAAGTAATTTTTTAAATCCGAAGATTTTGCTGTTTCGATTGCTGTTGAGCTGAATGTTTTTCCACTGCTTCCCATTGCAGTTGTAGCAGTTCCGTGGCACTTGTTTTTCTGTCATTAGTTCACTATCAACATATATATCTTCTTTTGGCTTTAAACTATCCGTATATATTTGTACATTTCTTGCATATCCTACAGTAACACTTTCTGAAGTTGCTTCTATATTAGCATAATAATGCCATGTTATTGGTTGATGTCTTAATGTTATAAATGCTTTTTCGATAGTAAAATTTGAAGGAATATCTGCATATATTGTTAGATACTCTTGTTCCACTTCTCCATTATATAAAGGAACATATCCACATGATCCAACAGCATTGAATAATAGATTACAATATACTCCATTGCCGTCCTATAATTTTATTACCATCTGCCAACACAATTCCTTTGTTATTTATTTCTACTTCTATATTATCAGATGAATTTTTGACTTGAATATTTCCATTTCCGTTATTACTTCCGCCTACTGTAAGAGTTCCTCCACTGATTCTATCTGCTTTCATAGTTCCAGATGTTATATCGTTTGCTGTTATTGCACCTGCTTTTATATGTTTTGCTTCAACTGCATCTGTTGCTATTTTGTCTGCTGTTACTGCTCCTGCTTTTATCTTTCCTGCTTCTATTGCATCACTTGCTATTTTATCTGCAGTTATTGCTCCTGAAGCTATTACATCACCCGAAATATGTCCTGACGTAATAAAATCAGCAACAATATGCCCATCCATTGTTATTGCTAATCCATATTGTCCATTTATTCCATTTTTGCTATATCCTAGTCCGTTTAAATTCCATCTCCATATTTTAGTTGCTGTTTTTACATCAGGCGTATCCATTATTAATAATTCTGTCGGATTTGTAGATGGTCTTAATACTACGTAACCATTAGTTGCTTTTGTTATTAAATCAGTTGCGTTTTGTTTCGCAGTTTCTAATATGTTTGCGCCAATATTCTCTGTTTCTTTTTTTACTGTATTAGATATATTCTTTTGAGTATCCGTTATATAATTAGCTTTAAATTCTCCTATTTCTAGATTCGTAAATCGTCCTAGTAAACTGTCATATATAGTTTTTATAACTCTTAGTTTCACTTCAAAGCTATCCAGGACAACTATAACAGTATCTCCTAATTTAATTTTTGATAAAAACTGATATTTTTCATACATTGTTGTTTTGGATAAATCAACAAAATTGACTTTTACATTAATTTTAGGTTTGTCTATATTATTTTCCTCAAATTCTATTTTTGCTCTATTTCTTAATTCTTCATAACACTCTTCTAAGGTATTGTACCCTTCTTCATCTTCCTGGTTTTGTTTAAGCTTTATATCTGAATAAACAATCTCTCCTATTTTAGGATGTGGATAATTATTTATAAGAGGACTATCAATATATTTTTCTGGGAGCATTAATCCATCATAGCCCATTGGTCTTAACCTTGTTATTACCTCTGAATCGTCCTTATTAAACTGTAAGCCTGTAATATTTTTCTTATATTTTATTTTATATCCTGTATCTTGGCCCCTTTGTTGCAACATTCGTATTACGAAATTATCCCTTTCAATTTCTCCTCCCCAAACATTAACAAAACTATTATCTAAATCTCCTAGTATTGCTTCAACTGGGTTCTTTCTAACGTATCTTGCACTTGCTTTCTTTGCTATATTAGAAAAAGCAGTAAATTTATGTTTATATTGAGTATGGCTTAAAATCCATTGTAATGCTGCCATTCCATCTAAATTTTGTGGAAATACATCATCTAAAGAATTATCAATTAAATCATAACTAATATGTTGAGGTTTTGCTGTTATTGTTGATAAATTTTCATTGTAGTCTTTTATTCTAAAAAGTTGCCTTTCTGTTGATCCAGTATCTATTTTAATTATCATATCATTATCAATATCATTAGAATATTTGCTTTTTTTAGGATATTCAAAATCAATAGTAAATTCTCCATTCAATGCTTCAGTTACTTCACATTTAATTACATCTTTTAGAGCTCCTATTCCATTATTATTAAAGTTAGTTTCGTTTGAATCGTACAAATTAATCATAGATAGGCCTCCCTGTATTTAATTTGTATATTTTCAACATTTCCTATAAAATCAATAACATTTTCTCCTACTTTTAATTCTGGAAACTCTGTACAATTCACTTTATTATTACAATTTTCAGTGTTTTTATATGCTTCTTCCAATTCACAATCTAGTTCAATATACTCTTCTATTTCATTTAATATAATAGATTTATTATTAATTGTAAGCGTTATATTTCCGCTTCCTATTACTTTTATATATGGTTTGATATTATATGTACTGTCTGTTATTATTAAAGATGTTTTCTTAGATACATTTAATATTTTTTCAATTATCCCATGAGCAATAGGCTGTACTTCTATTTCTAATGGAAATTCATAAATTTGCCTTGCTATACTTGTATAATCTATTTTATTTACAATATTAGCCTGATAGTATCTATCAGGCATACTAGAAAATGTTATTTTACCTTCTCCATTTAACCATTCTTTTATTGTATCTATTAATTTTGGATTTAAAATTGTACAGGCTAATTGATAAACTATAGGTTCGTAAGATTCTTCATCTTGATATAATACACCATTCTTTCCTGGTATTTCTATTTTACTTATTCTACGTTCTGGTTTAGAAATTGGAGGCATTTGATTTATAATGATTTCTCTATCTATAGAATTTATACCATTAAAAATAAAATAATTTATCACTTTTTATCCTCCCTTTGCTAGAATATATTTTTTGTGATAAAATCCTAATTCTTCTGCTAATTCTTGAACATCTTGTTTTCTATTATTTTCAAATTTTTCAATATTTAAATTAAAATTATATTCATTTTGATTTACATTTGTATCTGTGTTACCTTTTCCATATTTTTTATTTTCCTCTGCTGTTAGAACCCTTTCTCCTTTATGTAATAATGCCAAATAATTATCATAAGGAACATTATCCATACCTACTTTTAATCTTGGAATATTTAGCTCTCTTATCTTGCTAATATTTACACCTGGTATATTATTTATTAAGCCAATTGCCCAGTTTATACTTCTTATAAAGCCATTAATTGTATTTTGTGCAAAATTTATTATAGAATTTACAACATTCTTAAAAGCTCCTCCTATTGCATTTCCTATTGTTGTACCAATGCTAGTAAATATGTTTTTGATAGTATTCCATATTCCTTGAAAAAAGCCTCTAACATTATTAAATATAGATTTAATTCCATCCCATGCAGATTGAAAACTATTTTTAAAAAAGTTTACTACGCTACAAAATATATTTTTAATGCCATTCCATATATTTTGGAAATATTGTTGCCATGTATTTACAATACCTTTTATTGCTTCCCACGCGCCACTAAAATTACCTCGAAATACTTCCGTAACAGCACTAAATATACCTTTTATGGTATCAAAAATTGCCTTAAAATATCCTGTTACTGCATTCCATATATTTTTAACTACATCCCACGCTGTTTGGAAAAAGCCACCTATTACATTACCTACAACACTAAATATAATTTTTATATTTTCCCATAAAGTTGCGAAATATGGTTGTACAAAATCCCATATAGCTTTGATAAATTCCCATGCAGCTTGAAAAGCTCCCATTACAGCATCTATGACAGGTTGTAAGCTTGCTTTTATACCTTCCCATAAAGCTACAAAATAAGGTTGTACAAAATCCCATACAGCTTTGATACTATCCCATGCCGTAGACAAGGCATTTTTTATTGTATCAAATAGCCCTATTACAAGATTTCTGAACCACTCGCACTTATTCCATAATAAAGTTACGGCTGCTATAATTGCAGTAATAACTAATATTACAGGATGTGCTGTTATAAAGCTAAATACTCCACTTAATGCAGTTTTTATAGTCCCAAACATTGTGACTAATTGAGGTCCATTAGTCATTATTAAGCCTATAGAAGACATAACTTTTCCAATTATTATTAAAACAGGTCCAATAGCCGCTACTAATCCTCCTATAATAACTATTACTTTTTGTACCTCTGGGCTTAGATTTCTCCATTTTTCTGCAAATTGTTTTATGTATTCCGATACCTTTTGAATTATGGGAGATAACATAGTCATTATCGTATTTCCTATTTCACTCAATGCCAATTTCATATTTTGCATAGCTAACTTTGCGTCATCTGCACCATCTATAACTTCATCGTATGTTCCATCTAATTGTCCTTCCGAATTTTGTAATAATTTTAGGAAATCTTCATATTCAAAACGTCCACCTTTTATAGCATCTGCTAAATCTGGTCCGGCTTTTTTTCCAAATGCTTCAATAGCTTTTGTTGTAGCTGAAGCTATGTCTGGGCAGTTCTTTATTTCTTCTAATGTTTTCTTAAATTCTTCCCTAGCATCTTTTCCTTCTGAGCTCCAGTTTGAAATAGCAGTCTTCATACCAGAAAAAGCAATAGAAGTATTAACTCCTGCTTTTTCCCATTGTGAAAATATTGCTATAGATTCTTCTGTTTCAAACCCTAAAGCTCTCATAGGTGCACCATAGCTTACTAACGTTTCAGTTAAAGCATCCATAGAAATACCAGAAGCTTGGCAAGCAACTGTTAAATTATCTAATACCTTACTGTATTCGCTAGAATTTATGCCAGCATCTCCCATATATCTAGATACTTTTTGCACTGCATTCGTAACATCTGCTCCAGTAACCTCTCCAAATTTTATAAATTGAGTTGTACATTCTTCTAATTCTTGACCAGTAAAGCCAAATCTAGTGTTTACTTCGCCTAATGATGCTCCTATATCTGAAAAATCCCCTACTATAGAACTTGCTACATTTTGGTAGCTTTTTTCAATTTCTTTTGCTTGTTCTCCAACTGCTCCTGTAGCTTTAATAGCAATATCTGCACCTTCATCTACTTCTTTAAACGCACCTACACTAGCAGTACCAACAGCTACTATTCCTGCACTAACGACACTAAATCCTTTTCCTACAGCTGTAACTTTACTTCCTAAATCTTGTACTTCTTTGCCAACCACTGCTACTTGTTGTGCACCAACAGAGCCAAAAGATTTAGATTCATTTTCTAGGCTTTTTAGCTTATTCTCTGTAGATACAATTTCTCTCTGAAAATCTCTATATTGTTCTTCAGTAATTTCTCCTTTATCAAATTGCTCTTGCACTTGTTGTTGTGTAGACCTCAATTTTTCTAATTTTTCTTTGCAATTATCAATACTTTGATTTAATAAATCTTGTTTTTGCTTTAAAAGTGTAACATTGCTTGGATCCATTTTTAATAATGAATTTACACCCTTTAACTCTGTTTGCAGAGTTTTAGATTGAGTATTTACACTTTTTAAAGCATTTCCTAATTTTGTAGTGTCTCCCCCAATTTCTACGGTTATTCCTTGTATTTTACTTGCCATTTCAAATACCTATTAAAAAAATAGGAAACAAATAATATTATTGTTTCCCAAATTTTTCCCTTAATTTTTTTCTATCTGGAGAAATTTCCTCTAATCTTTTTGCATTTCTTAAATATTCTCTGCCTTCATCTGTTAGCGAACAGTTATAAATAAATGCTTCCCTTAAAAAAAATAAATATTTTACATAATCTAATTTTTCTACCTCAAGCATTGATATTTTTAAATATTCTGCAACACTTTTTTCCCCTATACTTTCTACAATATAACTTATGTCCATATTATCATCATCTGTAGGATAATATGGACATTTTAGTTTTTTGAATCTTGTATTTCGTTAACCCAATTAAAGTAATTAGTTAATAGGTCTAGTATTTCATTTATATCGCAATTATTTTCCACATATTCAGTAGATATATTGAATTTTTGTTTATTTTTACTTAAAGCTAATGCCACCGCTTCTATAAGGTTATTTATATCTTCTTCATCAAGATTTTCTGTGTCGTTTACCTTACTCAATGCAGATATTTTTTTTAAAACCTTTAGTTTTGGTGGCTCTATATTTAATATTTTTCCATTTTTTAACTTTATTTCAAAGTATCTTACCCTTAATTTTGTCATATCATACATAACAATATTTCTCCTTTTATACAAAAAAAGAGTGTCCTGGAATGAACTCTCTTATTTTACGCTTCTATATCTATTTCTTCTTGATATAAAATTAGTGTTCCCTCATCGTCAGATGGGCTAGCTGCAAATTCTGCATCTATAACAGTTTCTTTATCTTTAGCAAATGCCAATGTAAAGCCAGCAGTATTTTTACCAACAATAGTAACACGAACATCTCCATCTACAGAATCTTTATGAACAAAATGTATAATATAGTTTTCATTGTCATTATTTTCTATGCCACCAATTTTAACTTTTCTTATTCCTTTTTGTTTATCTTCTGTAACTCTTCCTGTAGCAGATAATTTCTTTAATGTATCTCCATTCCACGTCATAATTCCTGATTTTAATGTTGCCTCTTCTTTAGTAATTATTGTTTTCTTAACTTTTCCTAAATCATCTTCTGCCGTATAAAATTCTGGTTTATATTCTAACTGTGCACCACCTTGAATATATCCTGCTAAATTTGTATCTTGCTCAATAGTTTCATTTTCTGGTAATTCTCCAGTAAATTTTGTAATATATAATTTTCCACTACCTAATGTAATTGTTTCTCTTGTTCTCTTTCCTTTTTCCATATTAATTTATCTCTTCCTTTCTTATTTTTTCTAAAATTGGATCTAATATCCAAAATGTGCCATATAATTCCTCAGTATCTAGCCATTCTGTCTGTGAATTATAGGTATAATCATCTTTTTTCAACAAATTGTCAACTACTTGTATTTCTTTTAAATCATTTTCATTATTTGTTTCACTATATCTTTCAATAGTAATATTATTTTCTTTGATGTTATTAAGAAGATCTGCTCCTCTAACTATTTCTTTGTTTATATATAAAAAATAAGGCAGTTTTGGTGGCTTTAAATACCTTAATTTTTTTATTTTAAAGCCGGTCCCTTCTTGAAACCAATTTTCAATGTTCATTTTTTATAATCTCCTCTATACCATTTACAAATTTATTTTCAGCTTCTATTACTTCTTCTGCAAGTGGAAATTTACTTTCTACTCTTCCTCCATTACGTTTTGCGTGTCCATTTGCCAGTAAATGAGTTAGTCTATATTCTGGATCTTTAACGTACCATGTATATACTGTATTTGTAGATGTTTCCTTCGTCTTTTCATAGCTAATATGTCTTTTATAATCTCCTGTCTTTACTGGAGACGACGTCTTAGTATTTTTAGCCAACTCTACAACAGTTTCTTTTGCTAATGTTTTTACTTTTTGTGTAATTTTACCTGCATATTGATTAAGTAATTCTTGCATTTTAGGAGACAGTTGAGTAATATCTATATTATTATTAATTCCCATCACTACCTCCTAAATTGCTATACATTCTGCAACTAAGGTTAATTTTATACGTTTTTCTTGCTTATCATCTACATTTTTTATGTCAAAAATATTATTTCTATATGAAATTCTATATTGATTAGTATTAAAAATAATATCTTCTAATTTTCTTATATACATTACAGCAAAATTATAAGTATTTTGTGTTATGTTAGTTCTTGCATTAAAGTATTCTTTACCACTTGCCTTATTTACTTCTGCATAACATACATAATAATCTTCCCATATTTCCGTATTCACATTTAACTTTTGAATTTTAATTTGTTTGTTCATTGCCATCTTTTATCAGCTCCAATTTTAGTTGCCATTCTAGGTCATTTAAAAGTTTTCTAGTTGTGTTTGATATATTCTTTGAATCAAGATCCCTATAATCGTACAAATCAGAAATAACTAAAAGGGCTATTTGTTTAGCCCTTTCATCTTCCACAGGATAATTTTTGCCTATGGCACCTTGTAAATATAAATTTGAAAAATTGATTAATCTTTTAATATTTCTTTTTACTATTTCGTCTTGCTCAATTTCTTCTATGAGAAATCCTTTGTAATCGCATACTTCCTCTATAGAAACTGGTATAAGTTTGTCCTCTTTTTCCATATTTGCCATAAGCTAATCTCCTCTCTATTATGCACTCTCTACATCTAATTCTAATTTTTCTAGATTTAATACCTTGCTTTCTTGTCCTCTCTTAATTGTTATTGTCTGATTTTTATCTGTTATTCTAACAACTAAGAAACCATCTTCTATTGTTCCAGTTCCTTTGCTTTTTGCGTTAGATAATTCAAAAGTAACATTATTTCCTTTTGTAGCTTCTTTTATTTTAATCGCTAAAAAATTTCCTTCTTGTTCATCGCCATTGCTTGAAAAGTTTGTATAATTTTTAATATATTTTGATTTTCCTGTTACTTCTCCTGTTTCACTAATATTTATATTTTCTTGCAATTCACTTGCTTGTTTATCATAAAAATTCTCTGTACCCTCCGGAACATCTACTGTTATTGTTGTTCTTTCTTCGGGTTCGCTAGGGTGTAACTTCTTCTGCTTTTTCATATGATATATATGAATAAGCGTCTTTATCTGCTTGTACTGTATCATATCCTTCCATTACTCTTAAAGTTGTTTGATTTTTATTGAACGCATAATGTTCTGATGTAGCAAATAATAAATCTTCCCTATCCATAAAGTCGCAACCTGCTTTTATTGAACCTACAAATAATGGTGCTTTTCCTTCTGATATAACAGGAAGCTCCTTGTCAGCAAACGCTTCGATAGGTAAACCTTGAAACATCTTTTTTGTTGGATCTGCTGGATTTGGCTGTAACATTCCTCTACCATTTTTATCAGTTTCTGCATCCATTATAGCAAAACCTGTTTGATTTGTTACAATTACACCATCTATTAAACAACTTGGATCTATATTTTTAGTTATGTATTCTTTTAAAGCATTTAGTCCTTTTACTTCTTTTGCTTCTTTGTCTTTCTTTAAAGTATCAAAAATATCTTTGTTTTCTGTTCTTATAGCTTTTCTAATAAACCATTTGTCTAAATATGACATTAAAGAAGCTTTTTCATTTCCAAGAACGATATTAGATATATATATTAATTTTCCTTTCCATTTAATAGCCCAAGGTGCTCTCTCAAATTTTGGATTTTCTGACTCGCCTATAGGATTTCCATCTGTAAAGTCATCTAATAATCCATCGTCTCCTTTTTCAAAGTTAGTAGATCCAGATAATGTACTTACAGGTATAACATTGACTAATTCCTTAGCAGATTTATATGATTTTCTTTTTTCTCTAATTTCTGTTCTTACATCTTCTGGTATTAAATAATTAGTACCATCGGTTATTGATTCAGGATTTTCAACAACAATTGCATCTTCTACTTCTGTTAATTGTTTTCCCTGTACCATTTTAGCCATTACAGCAAAGCCATTTGCTTTTTTCTCTTTTAGAGCATCTTCTATATCTTTATCCGTTATTTTGTCTTTTTCATGCTTATATAACTTTTCAGCAATTACGTATTCTCTTTCTAGTGCATCAATTTCATTAACTGTTTTCTCTGCATTTTCTACGTCTCCTTTCTCTAAGTATTCATTTGCTAAATCACTTAGCTTTTCGATTTTAGCATAAATTTCTTTCATTTTTTTGTTCATAATTTTTTCTTCCTTTCTTTTTTTAATTTTCTTTATTTTTTCTTATAAATAAAGTCGCATTAATTAATTTTAATTTGTTCTTAACAAATTCTTGTTTCTTATTATCTTGTATTTCATCCTTCTGCTTATTTAGTTTTTTGTCATCTTCTTTTGCTATATTTTCAAGTAAATTTTTGGGAACATTCTTATATCTATCGAATAATTTTTTACTGATGCAGGCTGCAACTTGATTTGTTGTTGTTAATAGATTAACATTGAAATATTCATCCATTTCTTCAGCACTTAACCAAGATTCATTTGCTATTAATTCTTTAACTTCGTTTTCCGCAATCTTTGCTTTTGCCATATACATAGGCATCATTGTGCTATTTTCAATTTTTTCTAGCATATCTATTGTTTTTTGAAAATCGACAGAATTTCCGTATGCCATACACATAGGTTTATGCAACATTACAACACTATTTTTGTATAAATTTATTGTGTCTGCTACCATTAAAAGAAAAGATGCTGCTGAGGCTGCTATTCCATCGACATAAGCATCTATTGTTACACCTTTATTTTTCAATCTTTCAAGCATCGAAATCATAGCAGATGCGACATAAACATCTCCTCCTGGACTATTTATATATAAATTTAACTTTGAAACATTGTCTCCTAAATTGTCTAATTCTTCTTTAAAGTCCATTAATGCAACATCTGTCTTGCTTTCTTCTCCTGTCCACCAATCTACGTATTTTTCTAGACAAATTTCACCATAAATATATATATCTGCGCTTGTTTCTGTTATGTTTTTTATCTCATAAAACTTCATCCTACTCGCCTCCCTTCTTATTAATATACTGCTGTCCCATTAATTCGACAGGTATCATGCTACCATTTCCAATTAGTCTGTCTCCTCCAGGTAAAGCAGGCTTGTCTATCATTTCTCTTGCTTCATTTGGTGTATATATACAATGATCTACCGCTTTAGAAAGACTTTCCATTTGATCTTTTAGGCTAGCTCTTAATAATGTTCCAATATTAAACTTAAAATAATATCCTTCAGCAATTTCATCTTCAGTTAATACTTTATAGTTTAATTCATCTTCATAATGTTTAAGTATATATAGTAATGTATCAACATAGAAAGCTAGTTGTTGTGCTTCAGAACTAGCATAACTTGACTTCGTATAATCATTAATTTGATTTGGCTTTATGCCAAATGCAGCAGCAATTTGTAATGCACTGTATTGTTTCAATTCAACAAATTCATTGTCTGCTAATTTAATATTTAAAGATTCTAGTTTTGAACCTAAAGGTATAGGTATTATTCCTTTAGTTGTTTTAACTTCTCCATTTGCGTAATTTTCTATGTTTTTTACGAATGTCTGAACATTATCATCGCTTAAGCTTCCTGCATATTGTAAAACTGCTTTAGAAACAAAGCCATTGTCATACATAGTATTTAACATTTTTTGTGCCTTATTGTTTCCAATGATAGTTGTTCTTAAAACATCTCTTACACTCATTCCAATTAGTCCGTCAAAAGTAGTTGAAGATTTAAAATGTAATATTTCATCACTCGATAAAATATATCTTTTATCGCCAGCGGTATAAATGTAAAATATATCTCCTATGTTCTTTAATGCTGTGCTCTTGTTATAATATGGCTGAACTTGTGAATTTGGTAATATCCACAATTTCATGTTTTTTCCTATTCCATCTCTCCATACATAAGCATTTCCATAGTGACTTCTAATATGCTCAACTGTATTCCAAAAAGTTGTAGAATCCATATATGGATTGGGTCTATATCTTATTATGCTGTATTTATTATTTTCTCGTGCTTCTCTTGGCCCTTTTTCATTATCTTTTTTCATTAATTTTAATGATAATTTTCCAACTGATTCTCCCAGTACTCTTAAGCACGCAAAATAAGTGGCTTCAGATAATTCTTTTTCATCTGTACCTCTTATGTTTAGAAAATCTATTAGTTGATTTAATGTTATCTCTTCTCTTTGTTCAGAAACATTTTTTGTTTCAGCTTTATTTTTTATTTTAAAAAAATTTTTAATTTTTATCTTAATCACCACCTATTTCGACCAATTCATCATTTTCAAATAATTTTCCATTTCTTTTTTGTAGTCAATACTTTCTTCCTCTTTTAGTTTCATATAAGCAACATGAGCATCTATACAAGCATCCACTGGGTCTATTCTTTTAGTTCTTGCTCTAGGCTCTTTGTCTACTTTTATTTCTCCAAAACTATTAGCTACAACTTTTGCATTTGAAAAGCTCCAGCTTAATAGTTCATTTTGTTTGTCATATTCTAATTTTTTTGATTTTATATTTAATTTCATATCTACAGTCGCATCATTTAAAAATCTTGCAGACTGCGTAACTTGTAAAAGAGGCACCCCAAATTCTTCCAAATCAGATAAAAAGCCATCAGCATTATGCGGATCGTACCCTATTGCTTTTAGTTTTAAATCGTATGCTTCTATAATTTCTTTTAAATGATTAATTATAAATTTATAGTCATTTTTATATTCATTTGTTCCTCCTGTTATTGTTATTAGTCCATTTTCTTCCCACAAATCATAAGGTGCAACATCAGTTTCTATATGCTCTTCTAATCTACCTTTAGGCATAAATGAATGTGAATAAATATAAAATTTTTCACTATCTAGTGGAAACTCTAATGAAATTGTAGTTAAATCTCCACCACTTGACAAATCTAAGCCAGCATAACAAATTTTTCCTCGCATATTTTCTAATGTTTTCTCTGTTTCACACTCTTTCCATTTATCTATGTCTATAAATTGATCATCTGTATTTTTTACCCACATATTCAGGGATTTTACCATGAAGTCTCTCTGTTCAGTACCTCCCATATCTTTGGCAGTTTGCATATCTGTTATCAAAACATTTAGTGTATCCTCATTAGCTGCTAAATATGGGTTAGCCTTTATTAGATTTTTGGGATCCCATATATCATCGCCCTTATCCAATGCGTAAATATCCACAAAAAAATCTTCTGCAATAGCTATTCCTCGTAAAATATTACAGCAATAATTGTCTAATTCATAACATGGTGTATTTGTTTTATCCCCTCTAGTTGTAATAATACTTATCAATGTTTCTGGAAGAGATTTTGTTCCATTGTATAAAGCTTTGTATATTTGATTTGTTTTGTGTTGGTGGTACTCATCTATACTTGCATATATAGCCCTAAATCCATCATCTAATCCACTTTCTTTACTTAAAGCTT